>JAYPUG010000209.1:0-4714 GCA_038133965.1 Rhodospirillaceae bacterium
GCCTCGCGGGTGTGATCGCTATTTCCGCTGCACGCAGCCCGGCCGGCCTCGGCAGCATCGCCAGGTCCTGGATGGCAAAGCCGGCGCTGATCGGCCTCGCCTCGGGTGGGTCGTTCGGTATCGCGGCCGTCTCCTACCGCGGCGCATCGCTTTCGCTGGGCGGTGACGGCTTCCTGGTTCAGGCGTCCTTCACACTCGCATTCGTTCTGGTCTTCCAGACTATCGTGATGGCGGGCTTCATGGCCTGGCGAGACCGTCAGGAACTGGTGCGTGTCGCCGCGGCATGGCGGGTCGCCAGCTGGGTGGGGCTGAGCGGTGCGCTCGCCTCCATCGGCTGGTTCACCGCGATGACGATCCAGAACGCGGCCCTGGTGCGCGCACTGGGGCAGGTCGAGCTCGTGTTCACCATCGCGTCTTCCGTGCTGATCTTCCGCGAACGTATCCTGAAACTCGAACTTCTGGGTATCCTGCTCGTTGTGGGCGGGATCATCATCCTGTTGCTGCGTTGATCGAAGAGGAACGGTTCCCATGAAAGCAATCCAGATCGAGGCCTATGGCGGCCCGGACGTCATCCAGGTGGTGGACCTGCCCGTCCCAGAACCGGGGCCCGGGCAGGTGCTGGTGAAGGCCCACTCGCTGGGCGTCGGCTATCCCGACGTGTTGCTGCGCACGGGCGTTTACAAGTGGAAGCCTGCCCTGCCGACAATCCTTGGCAACGAGATGAGCGGCCACATCGAGGTGCTGGGTGACGGGGTCACGGACCTTGAGGTCGGACAACCGGTTCTGGTGTTCGGTACCGGTGGCGGCCGCTATGCGGAGTACAACGCGGTCGATACGGGGCTGGTGACGCCGCTGCCGGAGACGGTCGATCTTGAGGCGGCCGTGACCATTCCGAACTATCTCGTCGCATGGGCGATGCTGTTCGGCGTGGCGCGGGCCGCGGATACGAAGTGGGCCTACATCAACGGCGCGGCCGGCGGCATGGGGACGGCCCTGATCGACCTGTGCCGTTCCGAGGGAATCCAGTCCGTTGCCGGCGCGAGCACAGACGAGAAATGCGCGTTCGCGGAAAGCCTGGGGGCTGCCGGTTCCGTCAATTATTCGCGTGAGGACATTGCCGAGAAGGTCCGCGCGGTCAGCGGCGGCCGCGGCGTGGACGTCAGTTTCGACCAGCTGGGCGGGCCGGCGTTCGTTGCCTCGCTCGATATGCTGGCGCCGCTTGGCCTCGTCATCCTCTACAACGCGCTCGCGGGTGCGCCCGACGAGGACCTGTTCGCGGGCCTGCGGGCACGGCGTGGCGAGAGCATCGGCATGCAGTGCTTCTCGCTACACTGCTACGACCACGAGCCTGGCCGCATGGCTGCGCTCATGGACGCCGTCGTGGCGAGGTTCGCAGAGGGCGCGTTCGCACCGCCGATCTATGAGCGGATGCCGCTTGCCGACGCGCGGCGCGCGCACGAACTGATGGACGGCCGCGAGATTCTCGGAAAGCTGATCCTGAAGCCCTGACGGGCGGGCGAGCGGCTATTCTGCCGCTTCCTGGCCGCCGGAGCCCGAGCGCTCGACGACGTACACCCGTTCGGCCGGAAACATAACAGTCACGCGCGTACCGGTGCCGAGCTCGCTGGCGACCTCGATCGTCCCGTCATGGAGCTCGACCATAGACTTGACGAGTGCGAGCCCCAGCCCCGTTCCCTCGTACTTGCGGCTCAGGCCTGAATCGACCTGGACGAAGGGTTCGAGGACAGACTGCAGGTGCTCCTCTGGGATGCCGATGCCGGTGTCCTGCACGGCAAGCTCGCATGCTCCGGAATCGGTCAGCTTCGCCGAGACGATCACGGAGCCGTCGGGCTCGGTAAACGTCAGCGCGTTCGAAGTCGGCGCGGTCAACTTCGCGGTCTGGGAGCGCGAGTTGCGGGACGGCAGGATCGACCCGGAAAAGGTCCGCGTCATCTGGCGCACCCCGACCTATCCCGACTACCAGTGGTCGATCCGCGGCGATGTCCAGGCTGCGTTCGGCCCCGACTTCATCGACCGGGTGCGCACCGCGTTGCTCGAACTCGACGACCCCGACCTGCTGGCAAGCTTCCCGCGTTCGGGGTTCATTCCGGCGGCCAACAGCGACTACGCCCCGATCGAGAAGGTGGGCAAGGAAATAGGGATCCTCGATTGACGGCACTGGTCGAACTGGCCGGCGCACAGGCGCACTATGGCGGCCGCAGCATCCTGTCCGACATCGACCTCGCGGTGGCCAACGGCGAGCGCATCGCGCTGGTCGGCGAGAGCGGGGCCGGCAAGACGACGTTGCTGCGCCTCATCGTCGAACGGTGCGGAGCACGAGCGTCCTACATCCCCCAGGACACGGGCCTGGTGCGGGCGCTTACCGTCTTTCACAACATCGATATGGGGCGTCTCCATCGGCGCTCGACCCACCGGAACCTGCGCAACCTCGTCTGGCCCGCGCGCGCCGACGTGGCGGATGTTCGCGCCGTCGCCGAGCGCCTGCGCCTCGAAGACAAGATGTTCTCGGCGGTCGGCACCCTGTCGGGCGGCCAGCAACAGCGGACCCCGGTGGGGCGTGCCCTCTTCCATGACGGGGGCGTGCTGATCGGCGACGAGCCCGTCTCTTCGGTGGACGAACACCAGGCCAGGGAAATCCTGTCGCTGCTGCGCGACGCCAAGGAGACGACGATCCTCGCACTGCACGATCGGTAACTTGCACTCGCCTATGCCGAACGCATCGTCGGCGTCCGCGAGGGACGCATCGTGATGGACTCCCGGGCAAGCGACCTGACGCCGTCGGACCTGGATTTCCTGTACCGGACATGAGCGCCGTCACGGAGATCTACGGGCGTTCTCCGCTGGTCCGCACGATCGCGTTCTTTCTTGTGCTTGCGCTCGCCCTCCTCGTTTTTGCCGATATCGAGATCGCGACCGTCGATCCGTGGACCGAGTTCGCACGCCTTCTTGCGGACCTTGCCGCGCCGGACTTTTTCGCAACGGAGCACCTGCTCGACGCGCTGGCGAACACCTTCGCATTCGCAATCCTGGGTGTGGCGTTCGGTCTCGCGCTGGGGTTCCTGCTCGCGCTCGGCTTCGCAAACCCGCTGGTGCGGGGCATCTGCGTGAGCGTGCGCGCCGTCCACGAACTCTTCTGGGCGCTGATCTTCCTCCAGCTCTTCGGCCTTTCGCCGCTGACGGGCATTCTCGCAATCGGTCTTCCCTATGCGGGGATCATTGCCAAGGTGTTCGCGGAAATCCTCGAAGAGTCCGACACCCGGGCGCTCGCCGCAACACCGGCAGGAACGGGCGCGCTCTCCGTGCTGATGTTCGTGCGCATTCCCGACGTCTGGAGCCACTTCCGCACCTACGCACTCTACCGGTTGGAGTGCGCGCTGCGTTCGAGCGCCGTCCTGGGATTTGTCGGACTGCCGACGCTCGGGTTCCACCTGGAATCCGCGTTCCGGCAGGGCAACTACGCCGAGGTGGCGGCGCTGCTGTATCTTTTCTACGCGATCATCGCGACCCAGCGGCTATGGGCCCGACGCGCCCTGCTCCCGGTCTATCTGGTCGGTGCGATTGTCTTCCTGCCGTGGTCTGTCGAGATCTCCGGCGCCAACATCGCGCGCTTCCTCACGGTCGATATCATTCCCTTTCCGCTGCGCGCGGACGGCGGCATCGACGCGTTCCTGCCCTGGGTGTGGGACCTCCTTACGGCCCAGGCGTTGCCGGGAACACTGGCGACCGTCCAGCTCTCACTCATCGCGCTGGTCGCGACCGGCGTGCTCTCGGCCCTCCTGTTCCCGCTGATCTCGCCACTGATGTTCCGGCGGCCGGCGCGGACGGCCGGGCATATCGCGCTGGTCGTCATGCGCTCCACCCCGGAGTACATCCTCGCCTTCCTGTTCCTGCAGCTGTGGGGGCCGTCGATGCTGCCCGCGATCGTGGCGCTGACGCTGCACAATGGCGGCATCATCGCGCACCTCGTCGGCCGTTTCACCGAGGGCATCGCGTTGCGCGACGACGCGCCGCGCGGCATCGCGCGCTATGGCTACGAGCTGCTGCCGCGGGTCTATCCCAACCTGCTGGCGCTGCTGTTCTACCGCTGGGAGGTCTTCGTGCGCGAAACCGCGATCCTCGGCATTCTCGGGATCGCGACGCTGGGTTTCTATGTCGATAGTGCGTTCGCGGAACTGCGTTTCGACCGGGCGCTGTTCCTGGTCGTCGTCACCGCGTTGCTGAACGTGGCAATCGACATGGCGTCACGGCGCATTCGCGCGACGCTTCGCCTGCGCACAGCCCTCGAAGGGCGCTAGCCGCTAGAAGAGTTTTTCGCGCGCGACCTTCGCCGCGTCTTCCATGGTCATGAACTCGGCGCCGTCCGCGATCAGCTTGTCCACCAGTTTCTCGAAGGCGAACATCCGGAAGCCGCGGCCGATCACGTAGGGATGCATCGTGTAGGTCAGGATGCCCCACTCCTCGGTCTGGCGCATGTAGCAGTACTCGTCGTACCAGCTGTCCATCACCTCGCGCGCCGGCCGCAGGCCCGGCATCAGGAAGTTGGGCGTGCGCAGATATTCGAAGTGCGGGTGATCGTCGAGCGTCCAGCTGATCGGCATCTCGATGATCTCGCGATCCTCGCCGTAGCGGATCGGATCGTTGAGCTTCACGTGGTCGGCGCGGCGGGTCTTCATCGGGATGTAGTCGCCGGCCA
>JAYPUG010000210.1:0-975 GCA_038133965.1 Rhodospirillaceae bacterium
AGGAAGCTCATCAGGCCCGAAGACTTGCCGCCGCCCGACAGGGGCTCGTTCTCGCCGCGGATCGAGGAGAAGTTGGACCCCGTGCCCGAGCCGTACTTGAACAGCCGCGCCTCGCGCGTCCACAGGTCCATGATCCCGCCGTCGTTCACCAGGTCGTCGGAAACGGACTGGATGAAGCACGCGTGGGGTTGGGGGTGTTCGTAGGCGCTCTTCGACTTCGTCAGCCGGCCGGTTTCGTAGTCCACATAGTGGTGGCCCTGGCCCGGCCCGTCGATGCCGTAGGCCCAGTGCAGGCCGGTATTGAACCATTGCGGGCTGTTGGGCGCGGCCATCTGGCTGGCCAGCATGTAGCGCATCTCGTCGTAGTAGGCGCCGGCATCCTCGGCGCTGTCGAAGTAGCCGCCCTTCCAGCCCCAGTAGGCCCAGGTGCCCGCCAGCCGGTCGAAGACCTGGCGGGCGTCGCTCTCGCCCACCTTGCGCTTGTCCTTCGCCACGCGCTTGAGCTTGGTCTCGTCGGCTTCGTGCCGCCAGAGGAACTCGGGCACGTCGTCTTCGGCGACGGGCCGGAGCTTTGCCGGAACGCCCGCCTTGCGGAAGTATTTCTGGGCCAGGATGTCACACGCGACCTGGGTCCAGGCCGCGGGCACGACGATATCCTCGGCAGAGAAAACGACCGAGCCGTCCGGGTTCCGGATTTCGCTCGAGGTCGTCCTGAATTCGATGTCCGCGTACGGACTGGCGCCTTCGACAGTAAAGCGGCGATCGATCCGCATCTAACCCCCCATAACGGCGCGTCCAGTTGCGCCAAAAAGAATCCTTGCCAGGGTGGCCGTCGAAACTCCGTCCCCGTAGCTCGCCGTGACGGCACCCGCCGAGTCGCTGGCCGATTTGGGTCAAAAACGCGCAAAACCACCAAATCTCGGCAATTGGGGACGGTAAACCACCAGATATTTGCGTCGCAACCATATTTTGGGG
>JAYPUG010000210.1:985-4711 GCA_038133965.1 Rhodospirillaceae bacterium
GCGCCGGGGTGTCATATTCCGCGCGAACTCCTGAGAGACAAGGGATTGAGCGCCGATGGCGACGCTTGGAACGCTTCTCAAGACGATGGTGGCCGGCGAACTGGTCGGAACCGACAAGTACGGCAACCGTTACTACCGGGGCCGTGGCCGTACCGGCTACAACCGCGATCGGCGCTGGGTCGTGTACAAGGGCAAGCCCGAGGCGAGCAAGGTGCCGCCCGAATGGCACGCCTGGCTGCATCACATGACCGATGCGCCTCTCGACGAGGGGCAGCGCCACGCCTGGCAGCAGGAGCATGTGCCCAACCTGACGGGCACGCGTGCGGCCTATCGGCCGCCCGGAAGCGTGCTGCGTGGCGGCCAGCGCAAGCGGGGGACCGGCGACTACGAGCCGTGGACTCCGCAATAGGACCCCGCAATCGCCGCATTTCGCTGGCACCGACGGCACAGGCTTCGGGTTTGACGAGGAATCGCCGACGATGAACAGGGCCGAACGCGCCGAACTCAAGGATGTATCGCTCGGCCTGCTGGTTACGGCCGCGATTCTCGCCGTGCTGGCCTTCGTCTTCGTGCCGGGGCTGGGCAAGGGGGCGTCGAGTTACGACGTCAACGCCGAGTTCGCGCGAACCGACGGGCTGGAGATCGGCAGCCCCGTGTGGGCGGCGGGCGTGCCCGTCGGAGAGGTTGCCGCGATCGAGCTGATCGAGGGCTTCCGGGTCCGGACCGTATTGCGGATCGACCGGGGCATCGAACTCGATTCGGATGCCTCCGCGGCCATCGTCACGGACGGCATGTTCGGTGCGAAACTGGTGCGTATCGATATCGGGGCG
The DNA here is from genome assembly GCA_038133965.1 of Rhodospirillaceae bacterium. Taxonomy (GTDB): domain Bacteria; phylum Pseudomonadota; class Alphaproteobacteria; order UBA6615; family UBA6615; genus JAYPUG01. The sequence continues at coordinate 1,816 of JAYPUG010000210.1, forward strand.
GGCGACAATGTCATCGAGGATGGCGGGTCGATCGCCTTCACCGAGGATGCGCTTGTTCTCGACGACCTTCTGGCCCTGATCGTGTCACGCGCGCGCGGCGCGCAGGCGCGCGAACAAACGGAGAGCGAACAATGAAACGCGGCGCGGTCGAGACAATTCTCGGAGCCATCGTGCTCGTCGTGGCCATCGGCTTCGTCGTCGTGGTGTCACGCGCTGTCGATATTCGCTCGGGTGGCGGATACGAACTGACCGCACGCTTCCTCAAGGTGGGCGGCCTAGAGCGCGGCTCGGACGTTCGCATTGCCGGTGTGAAGGTGGGCTCCGTCATCGAACGGACGCTCGACCCCGTCACCTTCGAAGCGGTGGTCCGGTTCACGATCGATGAAGACATCCGGCTTCCCGCCGACACCGAGGCGGGGGTGACGGGCGAGGGCCTTTTGGGCGGCAAGTACCTTCGGCTCTTCCCGGGCAGTGCAGCGGAAAAACTGTCGGCCGGTGACGACATCGCCCGGACGCGCGACTTCGAGGCCCTCGAGGACACCGTATCGGAGATCATCTTCCTCGCAACTGACGGCGGCTGACCGGCACAATGCGGTCCCTGGTTTCCGTTCTGCTGTTGGCGGGCGCGGTAACCGCCGCGCCGGTCTCGTTCGCCGTCGCGCAATCACGCGGCGAACCCGGTCCGCCGGCCGCACCGCGTTCGGCCGGCGCGGTCCTGCAGGGGCTCGACAAGGTGACGGCACGGATCTCGACCTTCGAGGCTCCCATCGACGTGCCTGTGCGTTTCGGTGCGCTCGTGATCCGTGCGCGCGCGTGTCACAAGGCACCGCCGACGGAAACGCCGGAGAGCACGGCTTTTCTCGAGGTGGACGAGCTGTTCGAGAACGCGCCCGCGCGCGGCCTGTTCACCGGCTGGATGTTCGCGTCGAGCCCGGCGGTCTCGGCGCTGGAACATCCGATTTACGATGTCTGGGTCGTCGATTGTATGAACGCGTCGAGCTCGTCCGAAGACAGTTCGCGCTGAAACTCCCCATCGACCTTGAGGGCCGCGGCGAGGCGTGACTTGTAGTCCGCCCGGTCGATCTCGACCGCGCCGAACTGGAGCAGGTGGTCGGTCACGAACTGGCTGTCGAGCAGGACGAAGCCGCCCTTGCGCAGGCGCGCGGCCAGGTGACAGAGCGCAACCTTGCTGGCGTCTCGCGCGCGCGAAAACATGCTTTCGCCGAAGAACGCGCCGCCCAGCGACACCCCGTAGAGACCGCCGATGAGTTCGCCGTCCTCCCAGCATTCAACGGAGTGGGCGAAGCCCAGTTCGAACAGCGCATTGTAGAGCCGCTCGATCTCGTCGTTGATCCAGGTCTCGGCGCGCGCACCCTGCGGTTCGGCGCAGCCGCGAATGGTGCCGAGGAAATCGTCGTCGCAGCGGATCTCGAAGGGCGCGGTGCGCAGTGTCTTTCGCAGGCGGCGCGGAATGTGGAAATCGTCGAGCGGCAGAATCCCGCGTACGTCGGGATCGATCCAGTAGAGGTCTGGGTCGTTGCGGCTTTCCGCCATGGGAAAGATGCCGCTGGCATAGGCGCCGAGGAGGAGTTGCGGGGTCAGGCCGGCCACGAGTGTGCGCTCAATTCGTTCCCACGAAACTTTCGAGCCAATGGATATCATATGCCCCGTCGATGAAGGACGGGTCGGTGGCGAGGCGCTGGTGAAGCGGGATCGTCGTCGAGATGCCGCTCACGGCCATCTCCTCGAGCGCACGCCGCAGGCGCATCAGGGCCTCGGTCCGGTTGCGGCCGTGCACGATGAGCTTCGCGACCAGGCTGTCGTAGTGGGGCGGGATCGCGTAGCCGGCATAGAGCGCCGAATCGACACGGACACCGAGGCCGCCAGGCGCGTGATATTCGGTCACCAGGCCGGGCGAGGGCGCAAAGGTTTCGGGATCCTCGGCGTTGATCCGGCATTCGAAGGCGTGTCCCTCGATCCGGATATCGTCCTGGCGCACCGAAAGGGGTTCGCCCGCGGCAATGCGGATCATCTCCGCAACGATATCGACGTCGCAGATCAGTTCGGTGATCGGATGCTCGACCTGGACGCGGGTGTTCATCTCGATGAAGTAGAACTCGCCGTCCTCATAGAGGAACTCGAACGTGCCCGCGCTCGCATAGCCCAGCCGGGCCGCGGCATCGGCGCAGACCTTGCCTATCCGCTGACGCGTCGCTCCGTCGAGGATGGGGCAGGGGGCTTCCTCAAGCACCTTCTGGTGCTTGCGCTGGAGCGAGCAGTCGCGCTCGAACAGGTGAACGGCGTTGCCCTTGCCGTCGCCGATCACCTGCACCTCGACGTGGCGGGGGTGCGCCAGATATTTCTCGATATAGACCGCGTCGTTGCCGAAGGCGGCCTTTGCCTCCGTACGCGCCATCGCGAAGGCGTTCGCGATCTCGTCCTCGTTCTGGACGACCTTCATACCACGGCCGCCGCCGCCCGCCGCCGCCTTGACGATGACGGGGTAGCCGATCTCGTTGGCGACCCTGGTCGCCTCATCCTCGCTCACGACGGCGCCGTCGGAGCCGGGCACCACAGGCACGCCTGCCGCGCGCATGGCGTCCTTCGCCGCGACCTTGTCGCCCATGGTCGCGATCAGGTCGGACGAGGGGCCGATGAAGGCGAAGCCGTGCTCCTCGACGATGCGCGCGAAGTTGGCGTTTTCCGACAGGAAGCCATAGCCCGGGTGAATCGCATCGGCACCCGTGACGGTCGCCGCCGAAACGATCGCTGGTATGTTCAGGTAGCTGTCGGCCGCCGGCGGCGGGCCGATGCACACGCTTTCATCCGCCAGGCGGACATGCATCGCATAGCTGTCCGCGGTGGAATGCACGGCCACCGTGGAGATGCCCATTTC
>JAYPUG010000211.1:0-4680 GCA_038133965.1 Rhodospirillaceae bacterium
CTCGAGACGATCTACTTCCAGTGCGCGCGCGCGATCGTGCGCTCCGAACTCTGGAACCCGGAGCGCTTCATCGATCCCGCGGCCCTGCCGACGCCGGGCCAGATCCTCGCGGACCTGAGCGACAACCGTGTCGGCGGTGCCGAGTACGACAGCTCATGGGCCGAGAAAGCCCGGGAAACGCTCTGGTAGGGACCGGGCCGGAACGACAACACGGAGCCGACGACCATGGATATTCTACGCATCATCATCGCCATCCTGCTGCCACCGCTGGGCGTGTTCCTGCAGGTGGGTATCGGCGGGCATTTCTGGCTGAACATCCTGCTGACGATCCTGGGCTACATCCCCGGCATCGTTCACGCGGTCTGGGTGATCGCGACCCGCTAGAACCGGGCCGACAGACGCTTGAGACGAGTTTGTATCGGCACTTTGCAAAAGCACCAGGTTCCTGTCGCCAGAGAAGTCAACTAAAGCACGTATTTCCATACGTAGGATTCTCGCCCCCGTCTTGCATGCGGTCTGCCTTTTTTCCTTGCATAACAACTTCCCGGCGGAACGCGACATGGCCGCATCCAAGATGGTCAGGCCCGGGTATCGGCTTGACCGGTATGTTCCCCGGTTACGGAGAAATGATCCCTCCCGCCACGTCAAAGCGTTTCGGCCAGCCAGTCCACCATTCCCGTGCGGTACTCGAACGCATGATTGTGGCAGCAATGCACGCCGTCCTCATCCATCCACAGCGTGGCAACGTCCGGGTATGCTGCCGCGATCCGCTCGGCCTGATGTGCCTTGAAGATGGCGTCGTGACGTCCGTGGACCACAAGCAACGGCGAACGCACCTCGCCAACGCAGTCGTCGAGCGTCGCACCGGCCATGCGCGCGAGCGTGCCGTCCTCGTCGTCCGCACCCGTGGCCCAGACGAATCCGGCCCGGATCAGCGGCGGCATGGTCGGCCAGTCGGACAGGTCCCAGGCGCCGCCGAAAGCCACCGTCGCCTTGATGCGTGGTTCCGCCGCCGCAGCCTTGACCACGTACAGCCCCCCGAGGCTGCGCCCCAGGGTGCCGATGCGCTCCGCATCGATCTCCGGCCGCGCGGCAGCGGCCTCGAAGGCGGCGAGAATGCAATCCTCGTAACCCGTGCCCAGAAGCAGCCGCGGATGCACCTCCCCCTGGCCCGGCCCGTCATAGGCCAGCACGGCCAGTCCGCGACGCACGGCCATCTCCATGATGGTCGCAAAGTCCTCCTTCGTGGAATCGAGACCGTCCACAAGCACGATGCACGGCACCGGACCGTCGCGGTCCACCGGCAGACGCAGGTAGCCAGGCAGTGTCGTGTCGCCGAACGGTATTTTGACCGGTTCGGCTGGCGGCGACATCAGGGGTGCGGCCCGCCCGAAGGCAGCCGTTTTCCGCGCCTGGAGGTCGTTCTTCACGTCGGGAAGGTGAAACGCGACCACCTGGCCGAAGTGGTAGCAGACCGCCGCGCGCACGAAGGCGTCCGCGGCGCTCAGGCCATGGCCCCGCGCCTGCCGTTCCTCGCCCAGCGCGATGTAGCCGTCGCCCGTATCGGCCCAGGCGTCGGGCCAGTCGGTCCAGGTTTTCGCCCGGGCCCGCACCGCAAGGGCGTCGTTCGGATCGCCGCCGTCGGCAACGAGCCGCGGAATCCAGTAGCGCAGGACCTCTTCGTCATCCAGCGGCCTGTTGTCGTCAGCCCTTATGCTGGCGGGCCGGGCGCCCATGGGCAAGCACGGACAATCGGGTATGATCCACCTGTAATCACGGAGCCATGACGATGGACAAGAAAATCGCGGTCCTTGCGACCGGCGCAAACGGAAGTTGCATCGCGGCCGACCTGACCGAGGCCGGGCTCGACGTCACCATGATCGACCAGTGGCCGGAGCATGTGGAGGCCATGCGCCGCAAAGGCGTGACCATCGAGACCAAGTCCGGTACGCGCACGACGAAAGTGAACGCCCAACACCTGTGCAACGTGTGCGAGTTGGGCGAGACTTTTGACGTCGTCCTGCTGACGTCCAAGACCTACGATTCCCGCTGGCTCACGGAGTTCATCAAACCCTATCTCGCCGAAGACGGGCTGCTGGTCGCCGTCCAGAACGGGATGACCACCGAGATGCTGGCCGAGATCGTCGGCCCCGAAAGCACCGTCGGCTGCGTCGTGGAACTGTCATCCCAGCTGTTCGAGCCCGCCACGATCAAGCGCAACACCGACACGGGCCACACATGGTTCGGTGTCGGCGCCTTCGACCCGGCGCACGAAGACCGTGTCGCCGAGGTCGCCGAGATCCTCTCTCACGCCGGCCGCGTCGACATCACCGAGGACGTCATTTCGGCAAAGTGGATGAAGCTGATCGTCAACGTCATGTCCATGGGACTGAAGGCGATCACCGGCACCACGAACGAGCAGCTCTTCAGGCTCAACGGCCCCGAATACGCCGCCACGGCACGCGCGCTGTGCCTGCGGGCGGGAGAGGAGTCGCTCGCGGCGGGCCAGGTTCTCGGTTACCGGACGGTCCCGGTCTTCGGCCTGAAGCCGGAGGATGTCGAGAACACCAACAACCTGCTCGAAACGCTGCTCGACAAGATCGTCAGCGATGTGGGCCCGACCGCCATCAACACCGTGCTCCAGGACCACATGAAAGGCCGCTATTCCGAGGTCGACATGATCAACGGCCTGGTCGCCGACGAACTTCGCGAGCACGGCCGCCCGACCCCCGTCAACGACGCAATCATCGCTATCACCAAACGCATCCATGCGGGCGAGCTGAAACCCGATGCCGCACATCTGGAACTGATCCGCGAAGCGGCGAACGCCTGACGGCGATCAACGCGCGCGTGCGTCCTCGAGGATCATGTCGGCTCCCTTTTCGCCGATCATGATGGTCGGCGCGTTCGTGTTGCCCGAGACGATCTTCGGCATGATCGAGGCATCGACGACACGCAGCCCCTCGATCCCGCGCACCCGCAGGCGCGGATCGACCACCGCGCGCTCGTCCGGCCCCATGCGGCAGGTCCCGACGGGGTGGAAGCTCGTCGCGCCGAAGTTGCGCAGATACTCGAGCATTTCATCGTCGCTTTCGACCCCGGGCCCCGGGATGTGCTCGGCCTCGACATAATCCGCCAGCGGCGCAGCGCGCGCGATGTCCCGGGACATCTGGCAGCCGCGCGCCAAGACCTCGCCGTCACGCCGGCTGTGCAGGAAGTTGGGGCGGATCGCCGGCGGTTCGAAGGGATCGCCGGACTTGATCATGATAAAGCCGACACTCTCGGGACGCAGCAAGCGGACGATGAACGATATGCCCGGGAACGGATGCAGGCGCTCGCCGATCCGCTCTGCGCTGAACAGGGTGATGCCGATCTGGACGTCGGGTGTCGCCAGGGCCGGGTCGGTCTTGAAGAAACCCGCGGCGACCGACGCGCCCATCGCGAGGAATCCCCTGCGGAACAACGCGAAGTTCGCAAGCTCGCGGATGCCGCGCAGCGGATTGGCCATCGTATCGTTCAGGGTCAGCGGCCGGTTCAGCCGATAGACCATGCGGATGTTGTAATGGTCCTGCAGGTTCGCGCCGACGTCGGGGCTGTCGCACACCACCTCGATCCCGTGGCCGCGCAGGAAATCCGCAGGCCCCACTCCCGAGAGTTGCAGCAGTTGCGGCGAGTTGATCGCCCCGCCCGCAAGGACCACTTCGCCGCGCGCCGTCGCGGTCTCGATCCGCCCGCCGCGCGAGTATTCGATGCCCGCTGCGCGCGTCCCGTCGAAGAGAACTCGCGTGGCATGCGCGCGCGTAACGATGTGCAGGTTCGCGCGCCGCTTCGCGGGACGCAGGAAGGCGGCGGCCGAGCTCGCGCGCAGCCCCTTTCGCGAGGTCAACTGCATGTAGCCGAACCCCTCATGGTTCGGCCCGTTGAAGTCGTCGGTGCGGGGAAAGCCGCACGCCGCAGCGGAATCGATGAAGGCGTCACAGAGTTCGTGGCGCGTGCGCGCGTCCGACACCGACAATGGCCCGCCCGCGCCGTGCCATTCGCTCTCACCGCGTTCCTGGTCTTCGGATTTGCGGAAATAGGGCAGCACATCGTCGTAGCTCCAACCCTCGTTTCCGAGCTGGCGCCAGTGGTCGTAATCCTCGCGCTGGCCGCGCACATAGACGAGCCCGTTGATCGAGCTCGACCCGCCCAGCACCTTTCCCCGCGGATTGGGGATACGCCGTCCGCCAACCGCATCGTCGGGCTCGTTGGAATAGAGCCAGTTCACTTTCGGGTTGGTGAAGTGCTTCCCGTAACCGAGCGGGATGTGAATCCAGGGGCTGCGGTCGGGCCCGCCTGCCTCCAGCAGGAACACACGGTTGTTCGGATCCGCGCTCAGCCGGTTGGCCAACACGCAACCGGCGCTGCCCGCGCCGACGATGATGAAATCGTAGTCCGACCCCAGATCCATGATCACTCCCCGATCGCGAAGCACGCAGTCCAGGGCGTGCCGCGACGCAAAACAGCGGGTTGCCCGATAGCGCGCCTGCCTAATCGGCGTCCGCGCCGCCCTGTTCTGCCTTGCGCCGCTCGATCTCGGCAACCTCCGCGGCCGTCTTTCCCCAAAGCGGCGGGTCCTCAAGGTAGTGATCCGCCCCCTTTGAATTGGTCCGCCGTGTATTTTAGTGAACGGAGGATCAA
>JAYPUG010000212.1:0-781 GCA_038133965.1 Rhodospirillaceae bacterium
GACCAGCCCCTTGCCCGCTTCGCCGATGTCGTCGATATGGCAGAGAACGCGGCGGTTGCCGCGCATCACCGGCGTGTCGGGATCAAAGGTGAAATCGCTCAAGGCTTCACGCCGGCCATGCGGCAGATCTCGCGCCATTCCGCCGCGGTCACGGGCTGCACCGACAGGCGCGAGTTGTTGACCAGCACCATCTTCTCGAGCTTCGGGTTGGCCTTGATCTCGGCGAGTGTGACCGGTGTTTCCACGGGTTTCACGGCCTTCACATCGACCATGCCGAAGCGGCCGGATTCATCCGTGTGGTCGGGATAGTGCTCGCGCGCCACTTCGACGATGCCCACGACCTGCTTCTCGTTGACCGAGTGATAGAAGAAGCCGAGATCGCCCGTCTTCATCGCCTTCATGTTGTTGTTGGCCTGGTGGTTGCGCACCCCGTCCCAATGCTCGGTGCCCTTTGCGACCTGGTCGTCCCAGGACCAGGTGCCCGGTTCGGATTTGAACAGCCAATACGCCATGAGCTTCGTCTCCCGTTCGAAGGTCTTTCTTAGCGAAGCCGCGCTTGTCGGGCCAGCGCGCCGGGGCGGCGGCGGTCAGCCCTCGGCCCGCAGGGGCCGGGCCAGCACGCCGGCGACGGTCTCGCCGATATCCGCGCCGTCGTGCAGGATCGCTGCGACCGCGGCGCAGATCGGCATCTCGACCCCAAGGGCCGCCGCCCGCGTCAGCACGGCGGGCGCGGTGGTCACGCCCTCGGCGACGGACTTGCGTCCCGCCATCAGTTCGGCGA
>JAYPUG010000212.1:791-4672 GCA_038133965.1 Rhodospirillaceae bacterium
GGCGAAGGGGCTGCCGCCGCCCAGCGCCGCGCCGAGCGCGTAGTTTCGCGATGCCGTCGAGGTGCAGGTCAGCGTCAGGTCGCCCAGTCCCGACAGCCCCATCAGAGTGCGCGGGTCCGCACCCAGCGCGGCGGCGAAACGCGTGATCTCGGCAAGCCCGCGGGCGATCACGGCCGCGCGGGCGTTCTGACCCAGGCCGCGTCCATCGACGATGCCGCATGCAATCGCGATCACGTTCTTGACCGCGCCGCCGACCTCGGCGCCGACCACATCGCTTGCCGTATAGGGGCGGAAGGAAGGCGTGCCGATTGCCGCGGCAAGGTCGGCCGCGACGTCCGCGTCGGCGCAGGCAAGCGTAATCGCGGTGGGCAGGCCGCGCGCCACCTCGGCCGCGAAAGTGGGGCCGGACAGCACGGCAAGCGTTCGGCCCGGAAGCGTTTCCTCGGTCACCTCGTTCATGAGCTTGCCGGTGTCGAGCTCGATCCCCTTGGAACAGATGACCACCGGTGTCGCATCGCCGATCGTGTCCGCGAGTGCCGACAGCCCGCCACGCAGGAACTGCGCGGGCGTCACGGCGAGCACCGCGTCGGCGCCTTCGACCGCAGCGCTAAGATCGTTTGTCGCCGTGATCGCCGGGTCGAGCGCGATGCCGGGCAGGAAGTCGGGGTTCTCGTGGTCCGTGTTGATCGCGGCGGCCGTCTCGGGTTCGTGGGCGTGCACGGTCACCTCGCGCCCCGCGCGCCGGGCGACGGTGGCAAGTGCGGTGCCCCATGCGCCCGCACCGATGACGGCAATCCTCTGCATGGCTTCGACCTTATTCGGCGGCGGGTGCTTCGGCCAGCGGCCAGCGCGGCCGAGGGCGGAAATCGAGCGCGTCGGTGTCGCCCGCGCGCAACCGTTCGAGACCGGCCCAGGCGACCATGGCGGCGTTGTCGGTGCACAGCGCGGGCGGCGGCGCGACCATTCGCGCACCGCTCACGTCGCACAACCGGGACAGGCGCTCGCGCAGCGTGGCGTTCGCGGCCACTCCGCCCGCGACGACGAGGACCGGGGGCGTATCCGGGTGGTGCGCACCGAACGCTTCGAGCGCGTGTCCGCATCTGTCGGCGACCACGTCCGCGACGGCCCTCTGAAACCCGGCAGCCAGGTCGGCGGCGTCCTGGGTGTCCGGTTCGCGCCCAAGGCCCAACGCGGCCTGGCGCACCGCCGTCTTGAGGCCGGAGAAGGAGAAGTCGCAGCCCGGACGGCCCTTCAGGGGGCGTGGCAGGGCAAACCGCCCGGCATCGCCGTCGCGCGCGGCGGCCTCGACGGCAGGGCCGCCGGGAAAGCCCAGGCCGAGAAGCTTTGCGGTCTTGTCGAAGGCTTCCCCCACCGCGTCGTCGATGGTCGAACCGAGGAGCGTGAAGGCGCCCACGCCCTCGACGACCGCCAGCTGGCAGTGGCCGCCCGAGACGAGCAGCAGGAGGTAAGGAAACGCGACATCGTCGGTCAGCCGCGCCGTCAGCGCATGTGCCTCGAGATGGTTCACCGCGACGAAGGGCAGGCCGCGGGCCGCGGCGATCGCCTTCGCGGTCATCACGCCGACCATCACGCCGCCAATCAGCCCCGGGCCGCCCGTTGCCGCGATGCCGTCGAGATCGGCGAGCGCGAGCCCGGACTCCGCCAGCGCGCGGCCGACGATCGAATCCAGCTGTTCGAGATGCGCGCGCGCCGCAATCTCCGGCACGACGCCACCGAACGGGCGGTGGTCGTCGAGCTGGCTGAGAACGATGTTCGACAGGATCTGTCGGCGGTCATCGACGATGGCGGCTGCCGTCTCGTCGCAGCTCGTCTCGATCCCGAGGATTCGCAGGGGTTCTCTCATGGCTCCGATATAACCCATTTCCGGTGCGCGGGAAGCCGTTTGCATTCCGGCCGGTTCCCGCTAAGAGGGGACATGACCTACACCCCGCTCAGGATCGGCACCCGTGGCAGCCCGCTGGCGCTCTGGCAAGCGAACACGGTGCGTGACCGGCTTGCGGAGGCGCACCCCGATGCGCCGACACCCGAGATCGTGACCATCCGCACGAGCGGCGACGCGATCACCGACCGCCCGCTTGCGGATGCCGGGGGCAAGGGGCTCTTCACGAAAGAGATCGATCGTGCACTGCTCGACGGGACGGTCGATCTCGCCGTGCATTCTGCCAAGGACATGGAGACCTGGCTGCCAGACGGTATCGTCATCGGCGCCGCAATGCCGCGCGAGGATCCGCGCGATGCGCTGATCGGGGCGGCCTCCATCGCAGCCCTGCCCCGGGGCGCGAAAGTCGGGACCGCCTCGATGCGCCGCCAGGCGCAGCTTCTTGCGGTGCGGCCGGACCTGGAAATCGTCCTGTTTCGCGGAAATGTCGAGACCCGGCTGCGCAAGATCGCCGATGGCGAGGCCGACGCGACCCTGCTTGCGCTGGCGGGTCTCGTCCGGCTGGGGCGCCGCGATACCGCGGATGCGATCCTCGAAGCCGACCAGATGTTGCCGGCGGCCGGACAGGGTGTGGTTGCGGTCGCGCGGCGAGGTGACGATGCCGCTGTCGCCACGGCGCTCGTTTCCCTGAACGATCCGGACGCCATGATATGCCTGTTGGCGGAGCGCGCCCTGCTCGATGCGCTCGACGGGACCTGCCGCACGCCGATCGGGGCGCTGGCCCGGTGCTTGGGGAACGAACTGCATGTCTCCGGCCTCGTCGCCTGGCCGGACGGACACGGCCTCGAACGCCACGAGGCCAGCGGCCCTTTGACCGACCCCGAAGCGCTCGGCCGTGCCGTCGGCCAGACGCTGCGTGCACGCATGGGCGACGCTTTTTTCCGTTCGCTCGCGTGAGATGCAAGTCCTCGTCACCCGTCCCCGGCCCGACGCGGACGAGACCGCGCGCCGGCTCGCCGCAGCCGGCCATGAGCCGGTCATCGCCCCGCTCCTCGATGTCGTGTTCGAACCGGATGCCGTGCTCGACCTCGACGGTGTCCAGGGGTTTCTTGTCACCAGTGCGAACGGCGCGCGGGCGCTGGGTGCTGCGACGGCGCGCCGTGACCTTCCGGTGCACGCCGTGGGGGATGCGAGCGCGGCTGCAGCGCGCGCGCAAGGCTTTGAGGAGGTCACCGCTGCCGGGGGCGATGTGGGTACGCTCGCAGCGCAAGTGACCGGGATTTGCACGCCCGGCGCGGGTCCTCTCGTGCATGTCGCAGGCACGGTAACGGCAGGCGATCTTGCAGGCGAACTCGCCGGGTCGGGCTTCGATGTCCGGCGAGCGGTCCTCTATCGCGCCGATGCGGCGGAAACCCTGCCTGACACTGCGGTGGCGGCGCTGCGTGACGGATCGCTCGGCGCGGTGCTCCTGTTTTCGCCGCGCACAGCCGCGGCGTTTGCGCAACTGGTGCGGACCGCCGGGGTGTCCGAAGGCTGTGCCGGCGCGACAGCATGCTGTCTGTCTCGGGCTGTCGCCAACGCGGTGCGCGAGTTGCCGTTCCGCGAGGTGCGCGTGGCGGCACACCCTGACCAGGATTCGTTGCTCGCGTGCCTGCCGGACGCTTCATCGCAAGGCGACACACGTACATCGTCTTGAAGGGAAATCCGCGCTATCTTCGTCTTCAGGCGAGATAGAGGCGTATGTACGTGAACGTACGCCCGGGAGTAACCGATGACGGACGCCCAGGACCACCCGGCCAGCGGGATCATCGATGCGTTCGGTGGCATCCGCCCCATGGCGAGCAAGCTCGGCATTCCTGTCAGCACCGTCCAGGGTTGGAAGCAGCGGGACTCGATTCCCGATTCCCGCATGGATGCGATCCGTGCGGCGGCGCGCGACAACGGCATCGCCCTGCCCGATCGGGACGCGTCTGCCGGGGAG
>JAYPUG010000213.1:0-4659 GCA_038133965.1 Rhodospirillaceae bacterium
GCTCGGCCGCGTGCCCCATTCGATGCGCACCTGGGCCAACAGCCCCTTCGTGGCGATGCTGATGCTGCCCTTCAACGTGGCGGTCCAGCGTGAATGGCCGGGCACGGAACTGTCGGGCCGTATCAAAGAACTGGCCGTCATCAAGACCAGCCAGATCAACGAGTGCGCCTACTGCTATGCGCACAACACCTCGCTGGGACAGGCTGCGGGGATCACCGAGGAGCACATCATCGCGCTTTCGGGGCATGAGTACTGGATTTCGGACCTGTTCGACGAGCGCGAGCGCCTTGCTATCGCCTGGGCCGAGCACGTGACCCGGAACACGGCCTCCGAAAACGTCGAACTCTACGCCAAGCTGGAGGAGCATTTCTCCAACGCCGAGATCGTCGAACTGACCTTCGTGATCGCCATGTTCAACATGATCAACCGGCTGAACGATTCACTGGCGCTGACCATCGAGGACCAGGAGGAGATCAACCGAATCCAGGGGACCTTGCATGCCGACCCGGCGCGCATGGGCAAATACCTGCGCTGGCTGGCAGACCACTGGCCCGACGAATTCGAGACGCTGAAGGGCGAGGCCCGCGCGGCCGCGGACTAGCTACTCCGCCGCGTCGCGCAGTTCGAAGCCTTCTGCCGAAAGGCCGGCTGCCGCGATCGCCGCACCGATGCGCGCGATCTCGGCTTCGCTCAGCTTGACGAGCGGCGGGCGAACGACAGCACGCTCCAGGCGGCCGAGCAGCACCAGCGCCTCCTTCATGCGGTTGTGCATGTCACCGAACGGATCGGCATAGAAGGCGTTGGTCATGTGCCAGATGCGCTCGTTGACATCCTTTGCGCGGGCCATGTCATCGGCCTGTACGGCCTGGAACAGCGCCGCCTGCATGTCTGCGATCACCGAGCCAGCACCCGAAAGCAGGCCGTTAGCGCCCATCACCAGCGACGACATCAGCCAGGACGAATTGGTCGAGAGCACGTTGATCGGCCGCGACAGGTTCTGGAGCGTGCGGATGTGGCGCTCGTGTGCCTGGGGCGGCGACCAGTCCTTGATCGCCTTGATCTGCGGAATCTCCTCGGCCAGCGTCACCAGCGTGTCGAGCGAATAGGCCAACTCGTCAGAATACTGGAAGACGATCAGCGGCAGGTCGGTCGCGTCCGCAATCGTCCGGAAATGCGCCATCGCCATCTCAGGCCGGTGGCGCACGCCGCCCATGCCCAGCGAGTGCGGCGGGAAGCAGAGCAATGCCGACGCGCCGCCCGCCTCGGCCATCTTCGCGATGCGCGCAGCCTCGATGGAACCGTCGGCATAGACGCCGTTGATGACGGGCACCCGGTCGCCGATCTCGTCCATGGTCACGTCGAGGATGCGCTGCTGTTCCTCGAAGGTGCAGGCGTGAATCTCGGACGAGTGGCCGTTGACCGTGACCGCGCTGATCCCTTCGGTCGCCGCCACGAACGTCAGGTGGCGCCGCGTCTCGGCCTCGTCGATGGAGAAATCCTCGTCGAAGGCCAGCAGCGTGGCGGGAATCACCCCGCGGGGCTCGAAATCCTTGAAACGCGCCATGGTCGTTCCTCCGGTCTCTATTCAACCGTGATCATAGTCAGCGAGGGTCGTTCCGTCTTCCACATAGATCGTCCGCTCGTAGCCGTCGGGCCGGCCGTTAGACAGGGATTCGAGCAGCCAGTCGGCGATCGCCGGATAAATCTGGCCGGCGACCTCGCCCATCGGGTGGAAGACACCCTCGTAGAGCCAGAGCTCGCTCGGACCGCCGAGGCTCGCGCGGAACTCGGCGATATCCTCGGGCGAGCACAGCTCGTCCATGTCGCCCGCGACCAGCAGGTGCGGCACCTTCAGGCCAGGCGCCACGTCGGGCAGATGCGCAAGCCGCGCGACGAAGGCATCGAACTCGTCCTCGCTCGCATAGCCCGCCATGTACATGAAGATGCGTTTGAAGTTGGGCTGGGCCTGCTCGAAGATCATGTCGAACGAGCCGACGTTCGCCATCTGGCCGCACACCGCCTTGATGCGCGGATCGGCCGCGCCGATCAGCACCCCCCAGCGCGATCCCATGGACATGCCCATGATGCCGATCCGGTCGGCATCCACATCGTCGCGGGTGACCAGCCAGTCGACGATGGCCGAGGCGGCCTGTTCGTAGTTGTCCTCGGTCTGCCAGGTGCCGTCGCGGTTGCACGCCCCCTGCCCCGGCCCGTCGATGGCGCACACATTCATGCCGCGCGGGATGTATTCGTTGGCGAAGGGATTGCAGACATCCTCCTTCACCTGGTCCATGCCCGGCAACGCGATGATCGTCGGCTTCGGCCCGTCGCCGGGCGCCTTGTGGAATGTGGCGTAGGCGTTCTTCCCCGGTGCGAACTCGACGGTCTTCGACTCCATCGTCCCGTTCGACCATTCGATGACCTTGTCGTAGCAGCGGTAGAGCCCCTCGAACCACTCGACCTTGCTGGCATGGTTGTGGATCGGGATGAGATGCTGGGCCCGTCCGAAGCAGATGGCCGCACGGTGATAGAGCTGACGTGCCGTGACCAGGCGTCCGCGCACCTCGGCATCCTTGGCCATGCCTTCCAGCACGGCAGCACGCTTTGCCCATGCCTTGGGAAAGGACCGCCGGCCCGTCACGCGCGAATAGACCGCGTTCAGGTCCTCGAACTTGGTGCCGCGCTCGAGCCGGTTTCCCATGATGCCGGGATGCAGCACGTCCTCATTGTCGGACAGCATCAGGAAGTTATCGAAGACCCAGCCCTGATCGGCGCGCAACGGCGGCTTTGCCATCGGCGTTCTCCCTTTCTCGGATGTTACCTGCAGGCGATCAGCCGTGATCGTAGTCGGCGATCGTCGTGCCTTCCTCGATATAGACCGTCTTCTGCTCGCCTGCGGTGCGCCCGTCGTTCAGGGTCGAAAGCATCCAGTCCGCCATCGCGGGATAGATTTCCGCCGCGACCTCGCCCATCGGGTGGAAGATGCCCTCGTAGAGCCAGAGCTCGCTGTAGTTCGGCAGGTTGGACCGGAAGGTCGCGATGTCGTCCGGTGTGCAGAGTTCGTCCATGTCGCCCGCGACCAGCAGGTGCGGTTTGTCCAGACGCTTCGCCACGTCGGGCAGATGGTCGTGGGTCTGCATGTGGGCGTCGAACTCGTCCTCGTCGGTGTAGCCCGTCATATACATGAAGATACGTTTGAAGTTGGGCTGGGCCTGTTCGAAGATGATGTCGAAGGTACCGACATTGGCCATCTGGCCGACGACCGCCTTCACCCGCGCATCGTGGGCACCCACCTGAACGCCCCAGCGCGACCCCATCGACATGCCCATGACACCGATCCGGTCGGCATCGACGTCGTCGCGCGCGGCCAGCCAGTCGATCACGGCCGAGGCCGCCTGCTGGTAGTTGTCGGCCGTCAGCCAGGTGGCGTTGAAGTTGCACTCCCCCTGCCCCGGCCCGTCCATGGCACACACGTTCATGCCGCGCTGGGTGTAGTCGTTGTCGAAGGGGTTCGCGACATCCTCCTTCAGCGCGTCCATGCCCGGCAGGATCAGAACGGTCGGCTTCGGCCCATCACCCGGCGCGGCATGGAACACGGCGTGGGCCTTTTGGCCATCGCCGAACTCCGGAGTGACCTTCTCCATCGTGCCGTTCGAGAGTTCGATCAGCTTGTCGTAATTGCGATACAGCGCCTCGTAGCACTCGTCCTTGTGCGGGTTGCGATGCACCGGCACGAGGTGCTGGGCGCGGCCGAAGCACAGCGCGGCACGGTGATACAGGCGGCGCGCCGTCACCAGGCGGCCCTTGGCTTCGGCTTCCTTCGCCATGCCTTCAAGCACCACGGCGCGTTTCTTCCACGCCTTGGGGAACGATCGGCGCCCCGTCACCTTGGTATAGACCGCGTTCAGGTCCTGCATCGCGAAGCCGCGCCCGACGCGCGTTCCCATGATGCCCGGATGCAGCACATCCTCGTTTTCCGACAACATAAGGAAGTTGTCGAAGATCCAGCCCTGATCGGCCCGAAGCTGCGGTTTCGCCATCGTTCAATCCCCCTGAAACGGTTCCGCGCGTAAGATCCGCGCTGTTAAAGACCTTCATATCCGCGCGCGCGCAGACGGTCTACCAGCGTGTTCACCGCTTCTGCCGGCACGCCCAGCCCACCCAGAACGAAGGCCCCCATCTGGAGACTGGATTCCGCAAGCTCGGGAATGGTGCGTGTGGCGCCCGCGGCTTCGAGTTCCGCCGCATGATCCAGGTCGCGCGAGCGGGCATAGACCGGAATGTCGGGCCAGCGCCGACGGATATCACGCACGGCGTGTTCGGCCTCACGCTCCTCGTCGAGAGTGAGGACGATCGCGTTGGCGCGCGCCGCGCCAATACGCTCCAATATCTCGGCCCGCCGGCCATCGCCGAAATGGACAGGCTCGTTCGCGTCCCGCATGCGCGCGACGAGATCGGCATCCAGATCGAGCGCGACATAGTCGATCCGTTCCTCGCGCAGCAGCGCGGCGACAGCGCGCCCGACGCGCCCGTATCCGGCGATGATCACGTGGCCGCCCAGTTCCGCGATCTCGCCGGGATCGGGTGCAAGCGATGCGGGCGCGCCGCGGGCCTCGATCCAGGTACCCAGCTTTGCCCCGCCGACAGCCAGGGCGGGCG
>JAYPUG010000214.1:0-4653 GCA_038133965.1 Rhodospirillaceae bacterium
CGGCAATTGCCTCTTCCTCAAGGCGGAAGATGTCGCCGGGCGACGCGACAAGCCCGTCCTCGTGGAAGGCCGCGATGTGTTTCGCGCCGAACCCCTCGATATCGAAGGCATCACGCGAGACAAAGTGCTTGAGCCGCTCGACCACCTGGGCCTCGCAGGTCAGCCCGCCCGTGCACCGCCGGACGGCCTCGTCGGGCCCGCGCACGGCGTCGGAGCCGCAGATCGGACATGCATTTGGAAACACATAGGGTTCGGCGTCTTTCGGGCGCTTCTCGGCCACCACGCGGACCACCTGGGGAATGACGTCGCCGGCGCGCTGAACGACGACCGTGTCGCCGATGCGCACGTCCTTGCGTGCGATCTCGTCCTCGTTGTGCAGGGTGGCGTTGGAGACGACCACGCCGCCCACCGTAACGGGCTCCAGCCGTGCGACGGGGGTCAGCGATCCGGTCCGCCCCACCTGTATGTCGATGCCGCGCAGGATGGTCGTCGCCTGCTCGGCCGGGAACTTGTGGGCGATGGCCCAGCGCGGGGCGCGGCTCACGAAGCCCAGCCGCCGCTGCAGGTCGAGGCGGTTCACCTTGTAGACGACGCCGTCGATGTCGTAATCGAGCTCCGCACGCGCTTCGCCCACATCCGCATGGAAGGCGAGCAGGTCTTCCACACCGCCGCAAACCCTCGACAGCGGGTTCGTTTGGAAGCCCCAGCCGCGCACGCGATCGAGGAACGCCCACTGGCTGTCGGCGACGTCCGCGCTCAGTTCGCCCCAAGAATAGGCGAACATGCGAAGCGGGCGTTTCGCCGTGATTGATGAATCGAGCTGGCGAAGGCTGCCCGCGGCCGCGTTGCGCGGATTTGCGAACACCTTCTCGCCGGCGGCCTCCTGGTCCTCGTTGAGCTTCCGGAACGCAGACTTCGGCAGATACACCTCGCCGCGCACCTCGGCCACGTCCGGGGCGTCGCCCGAGAGCGCCTCGGGTATGTCGCCGATGGTCCGCAGGTTGGCCGTGATGTCCTCGCCCTCGCTGCCGTCGCCGCGCGTCGCACCGCGCACGAAGTTGCCGCCCTCGTAGCGCAGTGAGACTGACAGGCCGTCGATCTTGGGCTCGGCGACAAGTTCGACCGGTTCCCCCTCCGCGATGTTCAGGAAGCGCCGGATACGGGCCACGAATTCCGCAACATCGTCTTCGTCGAAGGCGTTGCCGAGAGACAGCATGGGCACGGCGTGCCGCACCTTGGCGAAACCCTGGGCCGGGGCGGCACCGACGCGCTGGGTGGGGCTGTCGTCGGTTCGCAGGTCCGGGAAGGCTTCCTCGAGCGCGATCAGGCGCTGGAACAGGGCGTCGTAGTCCGCGTCGGAGACGGTGGGCGCGTCGTCCTGATAGTAGGCTTCATTGTGGGCACGGATGTCTTCTGCCAGGCGCGCGTGTTCGCTGCGTGCTTGCGCGTCGCTCATTGTATCGACCGGCTTTGGCGTGTCCGCGTTCATGAATCCGTCTTACCGGATGATTCCGATTCCGTCCGGGCTACAGCTAAGTCGTTGCCGCGGCCTGCCGGCGCGACCGTATTCCACTGGCGAGCATGCCGACGACCACCAGCACGACCCCGAATGTCGCAACCGCGCTGAGCGCCTCGTCCAGTGCGAACCAGGCGACCAGCGCCACCGCTGCGGGAACGACTGCCACGACGGTGGCGGTCACGGTGGCCCCCAGCGCGGCGACGGCGCGGGCATAGCCGAAGGTCGAGGCAGCAAAGACGATGACCCCCTGGAACACCCATTGGGCGGCGATCTCCTGCCACGGCGCCTCGGCGAGCCCCGACGGCAGGAACAGCAGGTGCACCGGCGTGTAGATCGCGAGGGTAAAGGTGGCGACGATGGCGGCGCTGCGCAGGGGATCGACCTTCCATTTTCGCGCCAGCACGCCGAAGAGCGACCAGGACGCGGCGCCCACGAAGAACGAGGCGTCGCCGATCCACTGGTTTGGCAATCCGCTCGTCGTCGCGTCGGCCAGGAGCAGCATTGCACCGGCAAAGATCATGGCGATCGACACGGCGCGCCAGGAGCCGATTCGTTCGCCGGCTAGCCACCAGGCGAGCGGTGCGGTGAACAGCTGCAGCGTGCCGGCCAGTATCGTTGCGCCATGGGCGGCCGGCGCGAACAGGTATCCGCCGAACGCGAACACCGAAAAGCCGGGGCCGGCCGAGACAGCCAGCAGCAGAGCCTGCCAGAACTTGAGCCCTCCCAGACCCTTGCGCATCAGCCATGGCAGGAAGATCAGGCCTGCGACGGCGATGCGCAGGCTGGTCAGGTCGAACGGCGTCAGCGTGAACTGTGCGGCCAGCCGTCCCGAAAGGTGGAAGGCCGACCAGATCACCGTGATTGCGGCGGCCCAGGCGAGCCCGATGACCAGCTCGCGGCGTGCGCCGGTCACGCCGAAATCCGTTCCGGCGCCGTATCGTGCTGCATCAGACGGTCGGCGGCGGCACGCGCCTCATCGGTGATCTTCTCGCCCGACAGCATGCGGGCGATCTCCTCGCGGCGCTCGTCGGCATCGAGGGCGACGACGTCCGTGGTCGTCACGGCCTTCTTGCCGGTGCCCGACTGCTTTTCGACCCGCAGATGCTCACCGGCAGAGGCCGCGACCTGGGGGCTGTGGGTGACCACGAGGATCTGCTGATCCTCGGCGCCCCGGGCCAGTTCCGCGAGCCGCGCACCGACCGCGGCCGCTGTCGCGCCGCCGACACCGGTATCGACCTCGTCGAACACGATGGTGCCGGCGCCCGATGTGCCCGCCAGCACGACCTTCAGAGCGAGCATGAACCGGCTGAGTTCGCCGCCGGACGCGATCTTGCCCAGCGGGCCCGGGGCCGCACCCGGGTTTGTCGCGACCTCGAACGCCACCGCATCCATACCGTGTTCGGCCCAGTCGGACTCTTCGAGGCGCTCTATCCGGGTCCGGAACGTCGCGTTCTCGAGCTTGAGCGGCGGGAGCTCGGACGCCATCCGCTTGTCGAGTGCGCCGGCGGCCTTTGTGCGGGCCCGCGATACGCGTTCGGCGGCCGACGTGTAGGCCCGCCGCGCAGCCTCCGCTGCCTGTGTGAGATCATCCAGGCGCGCGTCGCGTCCCTCGATAGCCGCGAGGCGATTGCGGATCTCCTCGTGCATCTCGGAGAGCGCGTCTGGAGCCACGCCGTACCGGCGGGCGAGGGTGTGGATCGCAAAATAGCGTTCCTCGACCTGTTCGCGGTCGTCCGTGTCGGGGTCGAGGGCGTGGGCGACGGAATTCAGGGCCTGGATCGCTTCGGTCAGTTCGGCGGTGCTCTTGTCGAGCGCACTTACGATCTCACCCAGGCGGCCGCCCGAGATCTCGTCGTCGCGGGTAAGCACGCGTGCCGCCCGCTGAAGTCGAGATTCGGCGCCGTCCTCGCCGACGAGCGCCGCACTGGCCTCGTTGAGCGTTTCGATAAGCCGGCCTGCGTTCTGCAGCATCTGTCGGCGCGCGGCGAGCACTTCGGCTTCGCCGGCTTGTGGTGCGAGTGCGTCGAGTTCGTCGAGCGCAATACGCAACTCGCCGGCCTCGCTTTCCGCCGCGTCGAGTTCGGCTGCGGCATCCGCGCGGGCCGACAGCGCCTCGCGCCAGGCCCGAAAGGCCGCTGCAAGTCCGTTCGTCTCGTCCTCGAGGCCAGCGAAGGCATCGAGGGCGTGACGCTGCACCGTGCTGTCGGCGAGCGAGAACCGCTCAAACTGCCCGTGGATCTCCACCAGCGCATCGCCGATCCTCCGCAGGAGGCCGACACTGACGGGCTGGTCGTTCACGAAGGCCCGGCTGCGGCCATCGCTGCCCAGCGTGCGGCGCAGGATCACGTCTTCACCGGCCTCGAGATCGAGTTCCTGGTCGGCAAGCAGTTCTTCCAGTGAACGGGCCAGTCGGGAATCGAAGGTGGCCGTGACCGATGCCTTATCGGCGCCCTTGCGGATGAGGCCCGTGTCCGCGCGCGCGCCGAGTGCAAGACCGAAGGAATCGAGAAGTATCGACTTGCCGGCGCCCGTCTCTCCGGTGAGCGCGGTCAGGCCCGGACCGAAGGCGATTTCGGCACGGTCGATCAGGACCACGTCCCGAATCGACAGGTGTCGCAGCATGGCGTCCTAGAACGGCCAGAGGCGGCTGAAGAATCCGCCCCGTTCGACTCTTTCGTCCGGCACACCGTCGCCGTCAGTGTCGAGGACGGTTTCGCCTTCGACCAGCACGTAGCTGTCGATGTACCAGTCGCTGCCGGGGAAGTTGTGGCCCAGGACCGCTGCGTTCGAGCGTGCCTCGGGCTCGATGCCAAGCGCGGTATAGGCCTCGGTCAGCCGGTGCAGTGCTTCGGGCGCGTGGGTCGTCGTCTGGTAGTTCTCGATGACGTTGCGGTAGCGGTTGATCGCCGCCAGGTGGTTTCCACGCTCGTGATAGTAGCGGCCGACTTCCATCTCCTTGCCGGCAAGGTGATCGCGCGTCAGGTCCAGTTTCAGTCGAGAGTCGCCCGCGTACTGTGATTCCGGGAACCGGCGCACCACCTCCTCGAGTGACTGCTCTGCGAGTTCCGTGATCCTCTGGTCGCGTCCTATATCCGTGATCTGCTCGTAGTAGCTGAGAGCCTTCAGGTAATAGG
>JAYPUG010000215.1:0-4652 GCA_038133965.1 Rhodospirillaceae bacterium
AGTTCCGTGACCGAGGACGTGACCTATACCGATATTGGCCAAAACTACGACAAGGTCTTGGCCGGCATTCGCATCGACTGGGACGTTCCCATCGAGATGGACGACGGGGTCGTGCTGCGCTGCGACGTCTTCCGCCCCGACGACGATGGCCAGTACCCGGTCATTATCAGCTACGGCCCCTACTGCAAGTGGCTGCACTGGAAGGACGGCTATCCCTACCAGTGGAAGCAGATGATCGAGGACTATCCCGACTGCCTGGCCGGTTCGACGAACCGCTACCAGAACTGGGAACTCGTCGATCCCGAGAAGTGGGTGCCCGACGGCTATATTTGCATCCGCGTGGATTCGCGCGGGGCGGGCCGCTCGCCGGGCATGCTGGACGTCTGGTCGGCGCGCGAGGCGAAGGACTTCCATGACTGCATCGAGTGGGCCGGCACCCAGCCCTGGTCGAATGGCAAGGTGGGCACCAGCGGCATCTCATATTACGGCATGAACCAGTGGCAGGTGGCCTCGCTCCAGCCCAAGCATCTCGCCGCCATGTGCGTGTGGGAGGGCGCGGCCGACTATTACCGCGACATGGGCCATCACGGCGGCATCGCCTGCCGCTTTCCTTCGGTCTGGTACAACTCCGCCGTCGTGCCGCGCCAGCACGGCAAGGGCGAGAACGGCCTGAAGAGCAAGATGAACGGCGAGTGGATCTCCGGGCCGGAGACCCTGACCGAGGAGGAACTTGCCGAGAACCGGCGCGACTTCGGCCGGGACATCCTCGACCATCCGCTGATCGACGACTACTGGACGGCGCGGATGCCCGATTTTTCAAAGATCGACGTGCCGCTGCTGTCGTCGGGCAACTGGGGCGGCGTGGGCCTGCACCCGCGCGGCAACACCGAGGGTTTCGTGAACTCGGCCACCGACCAGAAATGGCTGGAGATGCACGGGCTGGAGCATTTCACCCACTACTACACGGATTACGGCATCGACCTGCAGAAGCGCTTCTTCGGCCACTTCCTGAAGGGCGACGATACCGGCTGGGACAAGCAGCCGCGCGTCCAGCTTCTCGTCCGGCACCCGGGCGAGGAGTACGTCCAGCGGGCGGAAGAGGACTGGCCGATCCCGCGCACCGCGTGGACCAAGAAGTACCTGGAGCCGGCCGGGCGCACGCTCGCCGATGAGCCGATGAGCGAGGCAACCGCCACGACGTATGACGCGCTGGGCGACGGGCTGACCTTCCTGACCCCGCCGGTTGAGGCCGATACCGAAGTTACCGGCCCGGTTGCGGCGAAGCTGTTCGTGTCGTCGGAGACGGAGGATGCGGACCTGTTCCTCGTCCTGCGCGTGTTCACACCGGACCTGAAAGAGATCGTCTTCAAGGGCGCCAACGATCCGCACACGCCCGTCGCGATTGGCTGGCTGCGCGCGTCGCACCGCAAGCTGGACCCGGAGAAGACGCTGCCCTACCGGCCCTATCACACCCACGACGAGGTGCAGCCGCTCGCGCCGGGCGAAATCTACGAGCTCGACATCGAGATCTGGCCGACGTCGATCGTCCTGCCCGAAGGCTATCGACTGGGGCTGAGCGTGCGCGGGCGCGACTATGTGTGGCCGGGCTACGAGGCGGGGTCGCCGGAGATCGCAGGCCGCATCCAGTACGGCGTCGGTCCCTTCAAGCACGAGATCAAGGGCAACCGGCCGCTTGACGTGTACGGCAAGAAGGTCACGGTCCATACCGGGCCGGACCACCCGTCACACGTGCTGTTGCCGATTATTCCGGAGAAGTAGCCAACGTCCGACAAGGGGGGAGCGATCCATGGACGATATCCGTTATCTCGAAGAGAAGCCTGTTCGCAGCGACGTGCGTGAAGGTATGCGGGTCGATTGGGACGTTCCGATCCGCATGGACGACGGGGTGGTGCTGCGCGCCAACGTCTATAGGCCCGACGATGGCGGCAAGTACCCGGTCATCATGACCTACGGGCCCTATGCCAAGGATCTCTCCTACCAGGAGGCCTACGCTGCTGCGTGGAACATGTTCGTCCGCGATCATCCCGACGCCATCGAAGGTTCGACCAACATCCACCAGGCCTGGGAGGTGCATGACCCCGAGCAGTGGGTGCCGGACGGCTATATCTGCATCCGCGTGGATTCACGCGGCGCGGGCCGCTCGCCGGGCGTGATCGACTGCTTCACCCCGCGCGAGGCCAGGGACTATGCGACCTGCATCGACTGGGCCGGTTCCCAGCGCTGGTCGAACGGCAATGTCGGGCTGGCGGGCATCTCGTACTACGCGATCAACCAGTGGCACGTCGCAGGCCTGCAGCCCAAGCACCTGGCTGCCATGTGCATCTGGGAGGGCGCGGCCGACTTCTACCGCGATATGGCCTATCACGGGGGCATCCTGACCCCGTGGCTCGGCACATGGTACGGCGTCCAGGTGGAATCGGTGCAGCACGGTCTGGGCAAGAGCGGCCCCGTCAGTGCCGCCAACGGCGAACTGGTCTCGGGTCCCGACACGCTGTCCGCAAGGGAACTGCAGAAGAACCGCGTCGATTTCGACGGCCAGATTCGCCGTCACCCGCTGGACGACCAGTTTCATCGCGACCGCTCGGCCGACTGGTCGAAGGTCAAGGTGCCGTTCCTGTCGGCCGCCAGCTGGGGCGGGCAGGGGCTGCACCCGCGCGGCAACTACATGGGCTTCCTGCACGCGGCCTCGAAGAACAAGTGGCTGGAGTGCCACGGGCTTGAGCACTGGACCGAATTCTACACCGCATACGGCATGCGGCTTCAGAAACAGTTCTTCGGGCACTTCCTCAAGGGCGAGGACAATGGCTGGGACAAGAAGCCCCCGGTTTTGCTGAAGGTGCGCCACGTCGGCGAGAAGTATGTCGAGCGCGGTGAGAATGAGTGGCCGCTGAAGCGCACCAAGTGGACCAAGCTCTACCTCGATCCCGCGCATATGAGCCTCGAACGCAAGGCACCCGAGAAGAAGGGTGCGGTGACCTATGAAGGAATGGGCGAAGGCGTGACGTTCATGCTGCCGCCCGCCGAAGAGGATGTGGAGATCACCGGGCCGCTGGCTGCCAAGCTGTTCGTCTCGTCCGAGACGAAGGATGCCGACCTGTTCCTGGTGGTGCGCCTGTTCTCGCCCGACATGAAGGAAGTGACCTTCAAGGGCACGGTCGATCCCCACACGCCGATCGCGCAAGGCTGGCTGCGGGCGTCGCACCGCAAGACCGACCCGAAGAAGTCGAAGCCGTGGCAGCCCTGGCACATCCATGATGAGAAGCAGCCGCTCAAACCTGGGCAGGTCTATGAGCTCGATATCGAGATCTGGCCGACCTGCATCGTCGTGCCGGCCGGGTACCGGCTGGCGCTGACCGTGCGCGGCAAGGACTATGAGTGGCAGGGGGCGACGAACCAGGTAGTTCTGCCGGGCTATCCGCCGTTCAACGGTTGCGGCGTCTTTGTCCACGAGGACGCGAAATCACGTCCGAAATCGGTGTTCGGAAAGAACGTCACCCTGCACATCGGTCCGAAGCACAAGTCACACCTTCTGGTGCCGGTGATCCCGAAGAAATAGGCCTACATCGCCGTGTAACCGCCGTCGATCAGCAAGTCGGCGCCGGTCATGAAGGAGGAATCGTCGCTGGCAAGGAATGCCGCACCCGCGGCGATCTCCTCGGGCTTGCCCAGCCGGTCGAACATGGTGCCGTTGGCCGCCTGTGCTGCTGCGCGGTCGGCGAAGTTGGTGATGAACCGGTCGGTCTCGACCGGGCCCGGCGACAGACTGTTCACGCGGATGTTCTGGCCCGCATGGTCCAGCGCCATGGCGCGCGCCATGTTGTTGAGCCCGCCCTTCTGGGCACAGTACCAGGGACGGCCCGGCTTGGCCGTGCGGCCGAGCTGGGAGGCGACGAGGATCACGCTGCCGCCGCCGCGCGCGGCAATCGCCGGGATTGCATGCTTCGACAGCAGGAACGCGCTGTTCAGGTTAACGTCCATGGTGCGCTGCCAGTCCTCGTACGAAATCTCCGTCAGCGGTGCGAGCGGCAGGTCATAGACGGCATTGCTGACGATCACGTCGAGACCGCCGAAGCATTCGGTGGCGCGGACCACAGCCTCGATCGCGGTGGCCTCGTCCGCCACGTCGGCCGCAAACGCCTCGGCCCGGCCGCCGGCTTCGGTAACGGCCGAGGCTGTCTGGTTGACCCGGTCTTCCGCAATGTCCACACAGACGACGGCGGCGCCGTCGGCGGCAAAGCGGGCGCAGATCGCGCGGCCGATGCCGCCGCCCGCGCCGGTGACGATCGCCACCTTGTTGTCGAGATTTCCCATCGGTCCCTTCTCCTTATGTGCTGCCCCGATCATATCGGTGCGCGCGCGCGGTGGAAGGGGTCAGGGAGAAGGCCTGACAGAAATCAGAAACCGGCCGACAGGGTGAAGAAGAAGCGCGGTTCCTTGCTGTCGCCCGACGTCGACACGGGCCGGGTTACGGGCTGGGCCGCCTCCAGGCTGGTCTGGATGGAGTACGGGAAATTCATTCGCACCCCGGCACCGACGGACGAGAGCGAGTGCCGGCGGAAGGTTCCGGTCGAGGCCCGGTTCCAGACCGCGCCCATGTCGAAGAACGTGTAGAACTGGAGAAACTCGAGGGG
>JAYPUG010000216.1:0-4611 GCA_038133965.1 Rhodospirillaceae bacterium
TCGCACCCCACGCCGGCTATGTCTATTCCGGACCTGTCGCCGCCAGCGCCTACCGTCGCGGACCGGGCAGACGAGATCACGCGGGTGGTCCTGCTCGGCCCGCCCCACACCATGCCGGTCGCGAAGTTCTGCGTGCCCGCCGCACGCGCCTTCCGCACGCCGCTGGGTGACATCGCGCTGGACGCGGACGGCATCGCGGCCGCGCTGGCCGTGCCCGGCGTCGAACGCTCGGACGCGCCGCACGAGCGCGAGCATTCGCTCGAGGTGCACCTGCCCTTCCTGCAGCGCGTGCTCGGCGACTTCACGCTGGTGCCGGTGATCGTGGGCGGCCCCTCGCCCGCCGAGACCGAGGCCCTGCTCGCCGCCCTGTGGGGCGGGCCCGAGACCCTCGTCGTCGTCAGCTCCGACCTGTCCCACTATCACGACTACGAAGGCGCGCAGCGCCTCGACCACGGCTTCCGGCGGCTGGTCGAAACCCTGGCGCTGTAGAAGATCGAGGACGAGCAGGCCTGCGGGCGGTTCCCGGTGAAGGGGCTTCTTCCTTCGCTTGCGCCGGCGCGAACGCCACCAGCAGGGCGAAGAACGGAACGATAAACTTCATTGCACGCATTCTGGTGCTCCTTTTCGACTACTTGTCAGGGTCTGCATGCGAGCATGCAGGACCCGCCAAGCCTTCTGGCCTGACACATCGGAAGGAATTTAGACAAATCGAATGAACAAACACTAAACGGGGGGGGGGGGGCGTTTTTCCCGGAAATCCGGGAGTTCGAGGTTCTAGCCAAGCGTGAACACCGCCCGCCCGTCGCGTGTCGAAACGCGCCCCGGTGCGCCGGCCATGTCCCGCACGGTCATGTCGGCCAGCAGCCCCGGATCGTCGGGCGTGTTGGCGATGAACCGCCGGCCGTCGTCCGTTCGCCCGTAAACGATGGCCCAGGCCGGTGCGCCGCGTTCGTGCATCACGGTCCAGGTCTCGATGACCGCCGCACCCTCCGGCGCATCGGTCGTCGGCGGCCCCGGATCGGCGTCGATGACGGCCTGGAGCGTTCCGGGGTCGGCCGGTGCAAACGGGCGGTCGGGCGGCTCGGTCGCGTAGATCCCGGCAGAGTGCTTCGTCAGGTAGTTGCCGTTGGCCGTGACCAGCCCCCGCACGCCGGAACGCTCCCGCAGCCGCCCCATCATCTCCGCTATCGCGTGGGTGACGTAGTTGTTCCCCGGACCGCCGAAATAGGGCAGGCCGCCGGTGACCGTGAGGCCGCGCGGGTCGTCCTCCGCGATCCCGTAGGCCGCGCAGGCCACCTCGACCGCCGAGGGAAAGCAGCTATAGACGTCGAGCAGATCGACATCGTCCACGCCGCACCCGGCCATGGCGAAGGCCTCGCGCGCGACGGCCTCCATCGCGGGCGCGGAGTGGAAATCGCGCCGGTCGATCACGTACCAGTGGTCGTGGGCATCGGCGCAGCCGTGCAGCCAGACCCGCCGGTCGTCCGGCACCCCCAGATCGTCGGCAACCGCGACCGACGTCAGCACAAGCGCCGCAGACTGATCGATGAAGGCATTGGCGTTCATCAGCCGCGTGTAGGGAAAGCCGATATAGGGGTTCGCATCGGAGACGTTGGCGATCTCGGCGGCGCTGAACCCGTCACGCCGGTCGGCCAGCGGGTTGTCCGCCGCCACGGCGGCAAACCGCGCGAACAGTTCGCCCATCGCCGCCTGGTGTTCGTCGATGGTGCGCCCGCGCGCGGCTCGGATCGCGTTCTCAAACAGCGGATAGGCATAGATCGCGCCGGCCATGCGGTGCCGGTCCTCGACATCGTTCCATCCCCGCGTGGCAACACCCCAGAGCTCCGGCGTGCCGCCGGCATCCTCGGCCCAGTCGAGGTCGCGGCCCGCGCGCATGGCCGCCTTCTGGGTCGCCAGCGCCTCGCCGCCCGCAATCAGCGCCGCCCCCACCTCGCCGCGCGCCACCATCCCGCACAGGCGGTTGAGGCACCATTGGGGCATGTTGCCGCCCGGATGGGTGTAAATCAGCCGTCGCGCACCCGACGCCCCGATCCGCGCCGCCAGCGACCGGGGCGGGTTCGCCGGATCGCCGAAGGGCGAGGCGAAGCGCCAGCTGGTCTGTGAAAACGAACGGATGACGACAATTGTGTCGAGCGCCGCGAGCAGCCGCGCGCCCGGCCCGGCATCGTCGGCCGCCATGCGCGCGGCCTCGGCCATCAGGTCGAGCGGCGCGGAACTGAAATCCGGTTCGCGGCGGGTGACCTGCCCCGCCCCGACGAGGACGGGCGTCGTGTCGGTGTGCACGGCCATCGCTCAACCGCCATCCATCAGCCGCACCGGCTGGCACTTGCGGCCCCAGGTTCCCGGCGTCGCGTCGAACACGCCGGGGATGCGCGCACCGCAGTTCGCGCACGCGCCGCCCGAATTCCCGACCGGCGCGACCCGCCACTCGCTCAGCGCGTACCAGTCGCGCCCGATCAGCCGCATACCACAATCCGGGCAGTAGGTGCTCTGGCGGCCCTTATCATGGACGTTGCCCGTATAGACATGGTGCGCGCCCGCGTCGCGGGCGATCCGGCGTGCGCGGGTCAGGGTCTCGTGCGGCGTCGCCGGCGTGTCCATCATCTTCCAGTCGGGGTGGAAGGCCGAGAAGTGCAGCGGCACGTCAGGGCCCAAATTCTCCACCACCCAGCGCGAGAGTTCGCGCAACTCCGCGTCGCTGTCGTTCTCGCCGGGAAGGATCAGGTTGGTGATCTCGAGCCAGCAGTCGGTCTCGTGCTTCACATAGGCCAGCGTGTCGAGCACGTCGGCGAGCCGCGCGGTACAGAGGTCCTGGTAGAACGCCTCGGTGAAGCCCTTCAGGTCGATGTTCGCGGCATCCATGTGGCGGAAGAACTCGACGCGCGGCTCGGGCGCGATGTAGCCCGCCGTCACCGCGACCGTTCGCACGCCCGCCTCGCGGCAGGCCTCGGCCACATCGACGGCGTATTCGAGGAAGATCACCGGATCGTTGTAGGTGAAGGCGACCGAGCGGCAGCCATGGGCCGCGGCGGCCTTCGCGATGGCCTCGGGCATGGCCCGGTCCGCCAGCGTGTCGAACTCGCGCGACTTCGAGATGTCCCAGTTCTGGCAGAACTTGCAGGTCAGGTTGCATCCCGCCGTGCCGAAGCTGAGGACGGGCGTGCCCGGCAGGAAGTGGTTCAGCGGCTTCTTCTCGATGGGATCGATGCAGTAGCCCGACAAGCGGCCGTAGGTGGTGAGCACCATTTCGTCGCCCGCGCGCGCCCGCACGAAGCACAGGCCGCGCTGGCCCTCGCGCAGCCGGCAGAAGCGCGGGCAGAGGTCGCATTGGATGCGCCCGTCGTCGAGCGCGTGCCAGTAGCGCCCGGGCGCGCCGTCAAGCGTGTCGTCGATGACGGGTTCGGGAAGCGCGAGATCTTCGGTCGTGTCGGTCATGGCCGGGGACAAGGTTAGCAGGAAACCGCCTTCTCGGGGCTTGGTCCCGGGTTCTCGCTCGCCTATCATCCGGCGCACGAAATTCCGCGAAAATTCCAGCCTCGAAGAGGGTGTCCCATGGGCCAGTTCGGCATCGGTCAGTCCGTCACGCGCATCGAAGATCTCAGCCTGCTCACCGGCAGCGGAAGCTTCACCGACGACGTGCAACTCGAGAACGAGAGCGCCGCCTTCGTGCTGCGCTCGCCCCACGCCGCGGCGGCGATCAAGGGCATCGACACCGCGGCCGCTGCGGGCGCGCCCGGCGTGCTGCTGGTCCTGACCGGCGCGGACGTCGCGGCCGACGGCGTAAACCCCATGCCCAACATGTTCCCGGTAAAGAGCCTCGACGGCACGGAGCGGCCCGAGACGTACCGCCCGCTGCTGGCGCAGGAGCGCGTGCGCTACGTGGGCGATCCGGTGGCGCTCGTCGTCGCCGAGACGCTGGCCCAGGCGCGCGACGCGGCCGAGATGATCGAGGTGGACTACGACGTGCTGCCCTCGACCACCGACACCTTCAAGGCGGCCCAGGACGGCGCTCCGCAGGTCCACGACAACATTCCGGGCAACCTCTGCTTCGACTGGGGCAAGGGCGACCGCGAGGCGACCGAGGCGGCGTTCGAGAAGGCCGACCATGTGACGGTGCTGGAACTCGTCAACAACCGCGTCGTGATCAACCCGATGGAGCCACGCGCGGCCATCGGCGACTTCGACGGGGACAAGCACACGCTCTACACCCCGACCCAGGGCACGCACGTGCTGCGCGGCGCCGTCTCGGGCATCCTCAACATCGATTCCGAGAAGCTGCGCGTCGTCACCGGCGATGTGGGCGGCGGCTTCGGCATGAAGATCTTCCCCCATCCCGAGCAGCCGCTGGTGGTGTGGGCGGCGCGGAAGCTTCGCCGGCCCGTGCGCTGGACGAGCGACCGTTCGGAGGGCTTCGTCTCCGACATCCAGGGCCGCGACCATGTGACCCGCGCCGAAGTCGCGACCGACAGCGACGGCCGGTTCCTGGCGCTGCGGGTCACCACCTGGGCGGCGCTGGGCGCGTATCTCTCGCATTTCGGGACCTACATCCCGACCGAGGCGGGCACCGGGATGCTCAACGGGCTCTATGCC
>JAYPUG010000217.1:0-2213 GCA_038133965.1 Rhodospirillaceae bacterium
ATGCAGAACGGCGAAATCCAGCTTGTCTTCAACACCACCGAGGGCGCAAGTTCGATCGAGGACAGCTACAGCCTGCGGCGCACCGCGCTGACCCAGAAGATCCCGTACTACACGACGGTCGCCGGCGCGCGCGCCGCGGTTGCCTCGATTGCGGCCTTGCGCAGCGGCGGGCTTGAAGTCGCGCCGCTTCAGTCTTACTTTAGTCGCGAATTCTAAGGACTTAAGCCCGCCGGGCGATCGCCTTTCACCGAAGGGTGTGGAGCGACCAGCGGCGGGTGTTTTAGTCTTTCGTTCGAATCAACGATCGAAAAGCGGTCCGACCATGGACAAGATACCTATGACCCAAGAGGGCCATGAGGCCCTTCAGGAAGAGCTGCGCAATCTCAAGACCGTCGAACGCCCGGCCATCGTCAAGGCGATCGCCGCCGCGCGCGAACACGGCGACCTGTCGGAGAATGCGGAGTATCACGCCGCGCGCGAGCGCCAGAGCTTCATCGAAGGCCGTATCGGCGAACTCGAGGATGTGACCAAGCGCGCCGAGATCATCGACACGTCCAAGCTCAAGGGCAAGACCGTGCGTTTCGGCGCAAAGGTGAAGCTTGCGGACGAGGAAACCGACGAGGAAATCACCTACCAGCTTGTCGGCGAATTCGAGGCCGACATCGAGAAGCGCAAGATCTCAATCGTCTCGCCGCTGGGCAAGGCGCTCATCGGACGCGATGTCGGCGACAGCGTCGAAGTGACGACGCCGAACGGCGTGCGCTATTTCGAGGTGGTCGCGGTCCGCTTCCGCTAGGCGGGGAACCGTCAGGCGCTTTCGTCGTCCACCGGTACGCCGGATGCGTACTTCGAACTCCGGATAACCTGGAAGGTCTGTACCGTCGCCACGTGCGGGGCACCGGTCAGACGCGTGGTGAGCGCATTCTCGTGCGCGGTGTTGCGTGCGACGATGCGCAGCATGAAATCGCCGCCGCCGCGGATCATGTCGCAGCGTCGCACCTCCGGCCAATCGGCAACCATCGCCTCGAAGGCAGACAGCACCGCTTCCGACTGGCTGTCGAGACCGACCAGCGCATGAAACGCGACCTCGTAACCGAGCTGCTCGGCATCGAGTTCCGCGTGATAGCCCTTGATGTATCCCGCATCCTCCAACGCGCGGACCCGGCGCAGGCAAGGCGGGGCGGAAATGCCGGCGCGGCGCGCAAGCTCGACGTTGGTGATACGTCCCTCGTCGCGCAGGTTCGCGAGGATGCGACGGTCGATCGCGTCCAATTTGACTTTCCGATTGCCGGCAGGCTGGCGACGGGCGTCGCTTTCGGACATCGCTTGACTCTCGCTCCCAGAGGCGCGGCTCTTGTCGTTGTGGCGCGACCATGGGAATCACCCCGTCCCGCGCCTATAGTTTTCGCCATCGCCGAAGCGGAATGCTAGCAGATTGAAATTATATTTCAAACGCGGTTTGCCGATTTGGCGCGCTGAAACCGGCTGTTCGATCCCGCCATGTCCCCCGAAATGCGCGAACTGTCCTGCTGGATTCTGACCGACGGCAAGGTCGGCATGGTCAACCAATGCCGTGGTGTCGCACGTGCGCTCGCGGTGACGCCGAGCGAGATAACGGTCGATCTGCGCGCACCCTGGTCCTGGCTGCCACCGGCAGTGACGCCCGCACGGACAGGCGTGGCCAAATCAAGGCCTGGTGCGCTTGCCCCGCCCTGGCCGGACATCCTGATCGCAACGAGCCGCCGTTCCGTGGCGCCTGCCCGCGGCATCCGCCGCGCCAGCGCCGGGCGCACCTTCTGCGTCCAGATCCAGGGCCCAGGCGTCCCGCCGTCCGCCTTCGACCTGGTCGTCGCGCCCGCCCATGACAGGCTTGCGGGTTCGAACGTCGTCGCGACACTTGGTGCGTGCCACGGCGTCACACCGGACGCCCTCGAAGCGGCACGAAAAGCGTTCGCCGAACGGCTGGACGCGCTACCCCACCCCTGCGCGGCGGTCCTGATCGGCGGTGACAACGCGGTGTACCGGATGACCGACGCGCTGGGCGGCCGACTTGCCGAACAGCTGCGCGCGCTCGCGGACAACGGCTGGTCCCTGGCGGTCACCACGTCGCGGCGAACTCCCGAACGGACCCGGGCGGCAATCCGCGCGGCGCTCGATGGGCGGTGCGCGGAGGTCTGGGACGAGACCGGCCCGAACCCCTATCTCGCCTATCT
>JAYPUG010000217.1:2223-4600 GCA_038133965.1 Rhodospirillaceae bacterium
ACAAGGTCAGCGAAGCGGCCGCGACGGGAAAGCCCGTGCACGTCATCCACCTCGACGGCGGTTCGGTAAAGTTCCGGCGCTTCCACGACGCCATGACGGCCCGCGGAATCACGCGTCCGTTCACGGGCACACTCGAGACCTGGGACTACACACCGCCCGACGATATGGACCGGGTTGCCGCGGAAATCGCGCGACGGTTGGCCGCACGCCCGACCCCCTAGGCACCGCATTGCAATTGCCCGGGCCGCGCTCTAAGAGGATCACATGGCCGTTATCGATTATGCCGCGCTCGATGCCAGTTCCCTGGCACACGATCCCTACGACCATGTGATCGTGCCGGGCATCGTGACGAGCGAGGCGCTGCACGCGGCGAACGAGGATTTCCCGCAGATCGACCGGCCGGGAAGCTTTCCCACATCCCGGCTTTCCTATGGGCCCGGCTTCGCCGCGCTGCTCTCAGCGCTCGAAGGTCCCGAATTCGCCCGCGCCATGGGCGAAAAACTGGGGATCGACCTGTTCAGGAAGCCGACAATGGTCACGGTGCGCGGCCGCGCACGTCCGACCGACGGTCAGATCCATGTGGACTCGAAGGGCAAGCTCGTCACCGTGCTGCTCTACATGAACCCGTCATGGGAGGAGCCAGGCGGGCAGCTACGCCTGCTGCGCAGCGCGGACGACCTGGAAGACTATGCCGTCGAGGTCCCGCCCGACGAGGGAACGCTGCTGGCGTTTCCGTGCATTCCCACGGCGTGGCACGGCCACCACCCCTTCGACGGCGAGCGCCGCACCATCCAGCTCAACTGGGTTGTGAGCCGGCGCTACAAGCTGCGCGAACAGGTGCGCCACTCCATCTCGGCCTTCGCCAAGAAACTGGCGGGCTGAGGGAAGACGGGCCCGATGGCACTCAGCATCGACACCTTCTCGAATGTCCGCGGCGGATTCCCCTTCTTCAAGGCGGTCGGCCACCCGGCCGTCGCACCCCATGCGCGTGCACTGATCGAGAGACTGTCCGGCGTGGAATCTCTGGCGGTGTACGACCCGCACGGCCTCGCAGCGGCTTTTGCCGAGATCTATCCATTCGACGGGCTGCCGCTTTCCCACGTCTTCGTCCAGGACCTGCAGGCAATCGGGGGCAGCGTTTTTGGCCTGACCTCCCAGCCGATCACAGATATCGCGTCGTGCAAGGCATCGGCGCTGCTGGTCGTGGCATTCGATGCGCAGAAGCTCTGCCGCGATATCGATCACCTTGTCCCGGACGGCATGGACGTCGTCACGCTCGATACGCTGCGCCTGCCCGAAGACCGGCTGACAAACAAGGAGCGCTATCTCGATCCGCTCAACTTCGCCACCAACTTTGCCTTCTTCCGCGACGCACCCGACGGCCGGGGCGGCCGGCTGCACACGCGCCTCGCCACGGCGAACTACTGGCATCGCTACGGCGCGACGGACGTCACCCTCTGGCTGACCCTGATCGGCGAAGACGGCAAGACGATTGCGGACTGGGACATGCCGCTGCCCGACAGTCCCGGGGGCGTGACCATCGACAGCGCGGATGTCCGTGACCGCCTGGGCCTCGACACCATCACCGGCCAGCTTTTCGTGCACGCGATCGGCGTCAAGGGACACGACATCGTCAAATACGCGCTCGACACCTTCGGCGACGACCCGCGCGACCTTTCGTGCACCCACGATGCGAACGCCTGGCCCGCTGACTATTTCGCAGGGCTGCCCGCGCCGACGGACGACGAACGCGTGCTGCTCTGGATCCAGAATAGCCACCCCTGCCCGATCCCGGCCGGCGCCGTCAGCCTGAACGTCATGGGCGACGCACGGGACGTGGCGCTCGAACGCGATATTCCACCCTTCGGCACCCAGGCGCTCGACGTTGAGGACCTGCTGCCCGGCCTGCGATGGCCCGCCCAGATCGAGGTGAACGCCGGCAAGCACTTCGTGCGGCCGCGCTACGAGATCGAGACACGGACAGACGGCGACATCGCGCATCGGCGCACCGCCCACGTCAACGTCGAGCGGACGGACCTCGAGCCCGACCCGCGCATTGCCGAGATCGGCAACCTGATGGGCAAGGGCTTCATCCTCCCTGCGCCCGTACTGCCGCGCGACGAGTTCCGGTCGATCGCGCTACCCACCCCGATGGCGCGCAGCCAGCAGACACTGCCGCTGACGGCGCTGTTCTTCGACGCGGACGGGAACGAGGTCGCGCGCCACGCCTTTGGCGAACTTGCGCGCACCGACAGCGTCGCGCTCGATGCCGACACCGTGTTCAACGGCTCCGACGCGCTGCGCGGCCAGGCCGGCCACATGGAGCTGGTCTATGATTTCGGGGCCGCGACGCGCGGCGTCGATGGCTGGCTGCACG
>JAYPUG010000218.1:0-4581 GCA_038133965.1 Rhodospirillaceae bacterium
GCTACAAGCTGCAGGATGCGGCCAAGGCGCACCGCGACATCGAGGCGCGCAAGACGACGGGTCAGACGGTTCTGGTTCCCTGAGCGGCGTGCCGCACGCGGGGACAATCATGAGCTGGACCGAGAAGAAGTCCGCGGACGTCAACGGCCGGCGGATGGCCTATGTCGAGCGGGGCGAGGGCGATCCGATCGTCTTCCTGCATGGCAATCCGACGTCGAGCTATCTGTGGCGGAACATCATTCCCTACGCCGAACCCTTCGGCCGCGTCATTGCGCCCGACCTGATCGGCATGGGGGATTCCGACAAGCTGCCCGACAGCGGGCCCGACCGGTACCGCTTCGTCGAACACCGCGCGTATCTTGATGCGCTGCTCGAACAGCTGGGCGTGGACCGGAACGTGGTGCTGGTTATCCACGACTGGGGCTCGGCGCTGGGTTTCGACTGGGCGAACCGCCACCGCGATGCGGTGCGGGGCATCGCCTACATGGAAGCGCTCGTCCGGCCGCTCGTGTGGGACGAGTGGCCCGAGGCGGCGCAGCCTGTCTTTCAGGCGCTGCGGACGGCGAAGGGCGAGGAGATGATCCTCGAGAAGAACTTTTTCGTGGAGCGGATTCTCCCCGCCTCGATCCTGCGCGAACTGACCGATGACGAGATGGCGGAATACCGCCGGCCGTTCGCCGATACCGGTGAAGGACGTCGCCCGACCCTGACCTGGCCGCGGAACATTCCCATAGAGGGCGAACCGGCCGACGTGACGGCCGTGATCGCGGACTACGCCGATTGGCTGCCCGGGCCCGACGTATCCAAGCTGTTCGTGAACGCCGAACCGGGCTCAATCCTGGTGGGCCCGCAGCGCGAATTCTGCCGCACCTGGGCGAACCAGACCGAGGTCACGGTCAAGGGTTCGCACTTCATCCAGGAGGATTCGCCTGACGAGATCGGCCGGGCGCTCGCCGACTGGCTTGAGACGATCTAGTCCGGCTGGCCATGGAATTCGATCCCGCCGGCCTGGCGCTCGTCGCCGCGGTCTTCGCCGTTGCCGGCGCCGTGAAGGGCGTCATCGGGTTCGGATTGCCGACAATCTCGATGGGGGTTCTCGGCGCCATCATCGCGCCGGACATGGCCGCCGCGATCCTGATCGTGCCCACCTTCCTGACGAATATCTGGCAGTCCTTCGTGGGACGGCACACGCTGGCGGTGCTGCGCCGGATCTGGCCGATGCTCGTTGCGGTCGTTCTCGGCACGGTAGCCACCGCGGGCGTCATCACCGGTGCCGATCCGCGGACGGCAGCAGCCCTGATCGGCATCATGCTGGTCCTCTATGCCGCGCTCGGACTGTCCGGTGTCCGGTTCCGTGTGCCACGGAAAACGGAAATCTATGCCGGGCCAGTGGCCGGCCTGGCGACCGGGCTGATCAACGGCGCAACGGCGATCTTCGTGCTTCCCGGTGCGCCCTACCTGCAGGCTTCGGAGTACGAAAAGGACGAGCTGATCCAGGCGCTCGGCTTCGTCGGGCTCGTCGCGCCGGGCGCGCTGGCGCTCGGGTTTGGGCTCAACCGGCCCTTCGATTTCGGGCTGTGGCCGGCCGTTGTGGTCGCCCTCATCGCAGCCAGCGCGGGCATGGCAGCCGGCCAGATGGTTCGCGGGCGTCTGTCGGTCGCGCTGTTCCAGCGCTGCGTGTTCGTCGGCTTGGCCGGTCTCGGTGCCGCGATGGTCGGGCGGACGCTTCTCTAGGCGGGAAGGCCTCGCCGGCCCCTACCAGTCGTTGCGCAGCAGGCGCAGGCTCAGGAACACGTCTTCCGCGTCCGGATTGTCGCCGAGGTCGGGGAACTTTTCCTTCACACCCTCGATCACGGCCGGGCTGCCGAGGCGCAGGAAGGTGTTCACCTTCCGCTCCGTGCCGAGTGTCGT
The DNA here is from genome assembly GCA_038133965.1 of Rhodospirillaceae bacterium. GTDB lineage: Bacteria > Pseudomonadota > Alphaproteobacteria > UBA6615 > UBA6615 > JAYPUG01. The sequence continues at coordinate 1,912 of JAYPUG010000218.1, forward strand.
CACCATCGCATTGTTCGGGTCCTGACCGTCCACCTCGGCGAGCAGCGCCTTTGCGTCCGCGTTGCCGGGCTCGCGGTCCAGGGTGAAGTTCAGGTTGTTCGCGATGTAGTCGTGACCGGGATAGATGCGCGTTGCGTCGTCGAGCTTCGCGATCTTGTCGCGGAAGGTGGCATAGAGCACGTTCGGGTCGCCCGAGTGGCAATGGCCAACGCCCGCGTTGAACACCGTGTCGCCGCACAGCAGCTCGGGTGCGTCGGTGTGGCCGAGCAGCGAGATGTGGATCGGCGTGTGGCCCGGCGTCTCGATGACTTCGAGGTCGAGGGTCTTGCCGAGCGTCACATGGTCGCCCTCGCGCACGCCTTCGTCGATCCCGGGAATGCGGTTGCCCGCGTTGTAGGGGCCGATGAGCTTGGCGCCTGTGGCGGCGATCACGTCGTCGTTGCCGCCGATATGATCGCCATGCTCGTGCGTGTTCAGAACGCGGGTGATGTCCCAGCCCCGGTCCTTGGCGACTGCCAGGCATTTGGGCGGGTCGATCGGGTCGATGGCGACGGCTTCGCCCGTCTCCGAGCAGGCGACGATGTAGAAGAAGTTGCGGGCGGAGTTTCCGGTCCAGACCTGTTCGACAATCATTTCACTATCCTCGCTGGGGCGGGTCTCGGTGGGTCGTGCGCGCGAACATACGACGCGGTGGCGGACGGGGCTAGCGCCCGTCCCCGCTTGTGTCGCCGCGGGCGATCAGGCGGAACAGGATGGGCACCAACATGACCACGACCGAGATGCGGGCGATGTGGTGCGTTGCCACGAACGCAACGTCGTATTCCAGCGCCAGCGCGACAAGGCTCATCTCGGTCAGGCCGCCCGGAGAAAACGCCAGCACGAGCGAGGGAAACGGCAGCCCGGTAATCGCGTTCAGGGCCAGCGCAAAGATGCAGGTGATGATCAGGAGAAGGATCGTCGCCACGCCGCCGATCCGGAAGATCCGGCCAAGATCCCGGTAGGTCAGGCCGACGAAACGCGCACCGACGGCGGCGCCGAGCAGGACCTGTGCTGCCGCCACCAGTTCGGGCGGCGGTGCGGCGTTTGTCACGCCGGCCAGGTGGACCGACGCGCTCAGGATCATCGGCCCGGTCAGATGCGGTGCAGGAAGCCGGATCAGGCGGGCGCCGAAGTACCCGACAAGCGCGCAGGCCGCGAAGATCGCGATGTCGGCCGGGGTGATGGATCCGTCGCCGCGCGACATGCTGCGAAGTCCCGGCTCGAACCCCTCGAAGATTCGGAACATGAAGGGCAGGGTCATGACGACCAGGAATATCCGCGTCGAATGTGCGACGGAGACCTGCCGTTCGTCGCCGCCTTCCGACTGGGTCAGTGCGATCATCTCGTTCAGGCCGCCCGGCACGCCGGAGAAGAAGGCGGTCTTGAAGTCGAAGCCCGCCACGTAGCGGTAGTACGCGTAGATCGAGCCCGTGCAGACCGCGACATAGAGGACGAGCGAGGCGAGTGAAACCGGCCACAGCACCGCGCGCTCGAGAATCTCGGGCGAGAAGGCGCTGCCGAGAAGCAGCCCGAGAATCAGGATCATGCCGGTGCGCAGGCGCGAATCCATGGCGGCCTCGACGCGTCCCAGCGTGACCAGGCCGGTCACCGCCATAGCGCCCAGCATCCACGGCAGGGGCAGGTCGAGCGCATTGAAGATCGCCCCCCCGGCGATCGCGATGAGGACCGTTCGCGCGAAGATCGGCAGATCGGCGACGCCCAGCTTGCGGACCGGTGGCCGCTCTTCCTCGATGTCGCCGTCAGCCGTCATGCGGGTCCTCGAAGTCGCGCCAGCGGCCGAGGCGCACCGCCGTCTGACCACGCGCGGGCCGCCGGGCCGGCATGATCAGGACGCAATTGTCGTAGGGCGTGCGCACCTGCCGGGACCCGTCGAAGGCGATCACCGTGCCCGCTTCGGGAATGACTTCCAGCCCGTGGAAATTGCCGACGAAGGTTGCCGCGGCCGTTTCGGGAACGAACCGGTCCGTGACCTCGACCCAGCGTTCGGGACCGGCCCCGGCGACGAGATGGGGTGCGGCGCGCTCGCGGGAGACGAGGCCGGTCTGCTGCAGGAACCGGTACGTCGTGTCGATGGCGGCGATCGCGGTGGTCCGTCGCCAGTGCGGACCGCATTCCACCAGCACGGCGTTGCGTGGCGACGCCGGGTCGTTGAAGGACCCGCTGTCGCGCATGCGCATGCCGTTCGGGTGCCCGATGTCGCTGATGACCACGCCCGGGCTTTCCATGGCCCGCGCGAAGTTGCGGCCTTTCCGGGTCGGCCCGGCCAGGAGCAGCGGTCGCTCGCCCGATTGCATCGAATGGAGATCGAGCACGCAGTCCGCGTCCTCGACAATCGGACGGATCGCCTCGACCCGTGCGCGTTCCGCGCTCGGCGTGGCGCCCGATGATGGCTTGGCGCCCCACAGCCGGTTCATGTCCTCGTCCACGAAACGCGATGCCGCCGGGTTGGCGGGATCGAAGGCCTGGTAGGCCGCGACATTGGCGAAGACGAGTGACAGCGTGCCGCGCTCCGGGCGGACGTCCTCGCGCAACAGGTGATCGAGCGCGATGGCCCCGCAGATCTCGTTGCCGTGCATCAGCGCACAGATCAGGACGTGTGGGCCCGGCCGG
>JAYPUG010000219.1:0-4579 GCA_038133965.1 Rhodospirillaceae bacterium
GACTTCACGATTGGCATCGAAATCCGGTCCGAGATGCGTTTCGATGAACGCGTCGTCGGCGAGGTACTTCTCGAGCACGACACGAACCTTCTCAAGCCCTTCGGCGCTCGAATCCTTGCTCAGGATGGCACGGCATTCCTGTGCGAACGTCTCGACTTTCGGGTCCATATTTCCGATCCTTCCCATTGTCGTCGGCCAACCGGCCAACGTCGTCATTCTCAAGAGCCGCATCATGCCCCGGCATGGCGCCTGGCTCAATACACAAACCTTTGCTGTGAATTCGACCATGACCGATATCGATCCCAAGGCGCTGCGCGAAATGTTGTTCGACGGCGAGGAGATGGCGCTCCTCGATGTGCGTGAGCAGGGCGAGTTCGGCCAATGCCACCTCTATCAGGCGATAAACGCACCCTTGAGCCGTCTCGAACTGCTGGTTCGCGACCTGGTGCCGCGATTGACCACACGGATCGCCGTGACTGCGGCGGATAATGCGGCGCTCGCGGCGCGGGGCGCGGATGCACTCGCGGGGCTCGGTTACACCGACCTGCGGATTGTCACGGGCGGACCCGCGGCGTGGGAAGATGCCTGGTTCACCCTCTATTCGGGCATCAACGTGCCGAGCAAGGCCTTCGGCGAGGCGGTGGAACACCACTACGGCACGCCCTCCGTGACCGCCGGCCAGCTCAAGCGCATGCAGGACAAGGGCGAAGACCTGGTCGTCCTCGATTCCCGGACCTTTGCCGAGTACCGGAACATGAACATTCCCGGCGGTGTCAGCGTGCCGGGCGGCGAACTCGCATACCGGGTTCGCGATTTCGTCGGTTCCGACGCGACGACGGTCGTCGTCAACTGCGCGGGCCGCACCCGGAGCATCGTCGGGGCTCAGTCGGTCATCAATTCCGGCATTCCCAACAAGGTGGTCGCGCTCGAGAACGGGACGATGGGCTGGCATCTGGCGGGATACGAGCTCGAACACGGCCGCACCGACCGGTTCGCCGACGGGGATCCAGAAACGATCGCGGCGGCGCACGAGATGCGGGACCGCGTCGCGGCTGACTTCGGGGTCGAGACGGTCGATCAGGCACGCCTCGCCAAATGGCGTGACGAAGCGGACCGCAGAACCCTGTATCTTCTCGATGTGCGCGATCCGGAGGAGTTCGTCAGAGGACATTTTCCCGGCGCGCGTTCGGCGCCCGGCGGCCAGCTCGTGCAGGCGACGGACTTCCAGATCGGCGTTCCGCGCGGACGGATCGTGCTGGTGGACGACACCGGCGTGCGTGCCACCATAACCGCACACTGGCTTGTGCAGATGGGCTATCCTGAGGTGTACGTGCTCGAGGGCGGGCCAGACGCGGGTCTGGCGACCGACGATGGCGCGTCCGAGGCTTTACCGGATGTCGAAACACTCACCCCCGACGAACTGGCCGCCGCGTTGTCCGGCGGGGGTGCGACAGTGCTCGATGTGGGCGAAAGCCGCGCGTTCCGCAAGTCACATGTCCCCGGCGCGGTCTGGGCGATCCGTACCCGCATTGCGGAAACCGGGCCCGGCCTGCCGCAGGGGGGCTCGGTCGTCGTTACGTCGGACGACGGAAGTCTCGCGCGGCTTGCGGTGGAGGAAGTGCGCGCAATCACCGGCGGAGATGTGAAGGTCCTGGACGGCGGCACGTCGGCATGGACCGCCGCCGGGCATCCGACGGAAGCCAGCCCGGAGACGCCGCCCGACGATGCCTGCATCGATGTCTTTTTGCGCGCCTATGACCGCAACACCGATGTCGAGGCGAAGATGCAGGAATACATCGACTGGGAGGTCAACCTGGTCAATCAGATCGAGGCCGATCCGGACGTAAATTTCCGTTTGGGCCCAGTGTCTTAGATCTCCCGATCCCTCGAATGTGATCGAAAGTTAAGGGATCGTCAGGCCGTCGGAACCAATATCGGTCGAAACGAGCAAACCGTCTGTATGGAGGACAGTTCCATGGAGATGCTGGCTTTTCTGACCGATCACATCCACCGGGAGCGGCCCGAACAACCCCAGACCTACGTCCAGCATGGCGCATTCGCCATGAAACATTCGCTCTGGCTGATCGTCGCCGGATTGGCGGGCGTTGTGCACGCCGTCTTCCCGTGGTGGTTCAAGTTCTACACCGCCGAGCAGGTCGTGCGGATCTACTGCCGGGTCGCGAAATCGGGTCGGCACGGCGACCTGATGGAGAAATACCGGGTACGCGGTCCCGGCCTCTAGCGGGCAAGCCGCACGCCGTCAGGCAGCCGCCAGTCCCGTCAGCCTCTCGCGGATCAGGGCATCTGCTTCGCGCATGATGCGCGTGATCAGCTCCTCGCAACTCGGGATGTCGTCGATCAGCCCGGCCACCATGCCGCACGACCACGCGCCGGCATCCATATCGCCGTCGAGCATGATCTTCGGATAGACCCCGGCCACCTCGGCCGCGATGTCGTCGAAACTGATATCGGCACCCAGCCTGCGCTCGGTCTCCAGCAGCCGTTCCACCGCGTCGTTGACGAGGACCCGTTCGGTGTTGCGCAACGGGCGCATGACAAGGCGCGTGTCGAGCTCGCTTGCCTCGACGATGGCGGCCTTCACGTTCTCATGCACCGGGGCCTCTTTCGTGGCAATGAAGCGGGTGCCCATGTTCATGCCGTCTGCGCCCATGGCCAGCGCGGCGACCAGCGAGCGCGCGTCCGCCATGCCGCCCGAGGCGACGAAGGGAATTTCAAGCTCATCGGCTGCCCGCGGCAGCAGGATCATGTTCGGGATGTCGTCCTCGCCGGGGTGGCCGCCGCACTCGAACCCGTCGACCGAGACGGAGTCGCAGCCGATCTCCTGCGCCTTCAGCGAATGACGTACGGTCGTGCACTTGTGGATCACCGTGATGCCGTTGTCCTTCAGGACGGGCAGCCACTTGGCCGGATTGTTGCCGGCCGTCTCGACGATCTTCACCCCGCCGTCGATGACGGCCTGGATCAGCCCCGGATAGTCGGGCTCATCGACGATCGGCAGGAACGTCAGGTTCACCCCGATCGGCTTGTCGGTCATGTCGCGGCAACGCGCGATCTCGTTTGCCAGTTTTTCCGGCGTCTTCTGTGTCAGGCCGGTGATGATGCCCAGCCCGCCCGCATTGGACACGGCCGCGGCCAGTTCGGCGAAACCGACAAAATGCATCCCGCCCTGGATGATCGGGTGCTCGATGCAGAAGAGTTCGGTGATGCGCGTTTTCATGAAAGGCTCCCGCCGGTTCCGGTCCGGGTTCAGTCCCACTTCCGGCCCGGCATGAAGTTGAAGAGGCTGCGGGCCATCCCGCCGTCGATGTCGAGATGCGAGGCGGTCACCCAGGACGCCTCGTCCGACAGCAGGTAGAGGATGCCCGCCGCAATGTCCCCGGGCTGGCCGACCCGGCCCAGCGGCGTCACGTCGGCCCGTGCCTGCTTTACGGCCGGGTCGCGCATATAGGCGGTCAGCGGCGTCTCGGTGTGGCCCGGGCAGACCGCATTGACCCGGATGTTGTGCCTCGCCCATTCGAGCCCGAATTGCTGCGACAGCATGATCACCCCGGCCTTGGTGGTGCTGTAGGCGCCCGCGAGGTTGTAGGGGGAGAGCCCCCCGGTCGAGGAGAGGTTCACGACCGATGCGGGCCGTCCGTCGGCGATCCACCAGCGTCCGGCTGCCTGTGTCATGAGGAAGGTGCCGGTCAGGCCGACGTCGATCACCTTGCTCCAATCCTCCAGCGAGAGGTCCTCGAGCGGGCCGGGACCCATGCGGATCGCACTGTTGACCAGGTGATCGAGGCCGCCAAAGGTCGCGACCGTGAACTCGACCCCTGCGCGGCAGGAATCCGGGTTGGCCACGTCGATGGGCGCGAATGCCGCGCCATCGCCGATTTCGTCCGCAAGCGCGGCGCCCATCTCTTCGTCAACGTCGCCGATGACCACGCAGCCACCCTCTGCGGCGTAGCGGCGGGCGGTTTCCGCGCCGATGCCGCTTGCGCCGCCCGTGACGATGCAGACTTTCCCCTCTAAGCGTGCCATGCCGTCTCCCCGGTTTGAGGTGTGCGAGTTTAGCGGCAAACGGGGCCTGACAGGAATTCGGTCCGTCCGCCGGCTCTATGGGTGAGACACCCGTAAATCGTCGAACTGCAAACGGGACTTGATCCGGCGCACCGTCTCGCGCCCCAATTGGGGCATGAGCCTCGACGACAAGCAGATCGATGCCTACCGGGCCGCCCTCGAGACGGAGCGCGACGAACTCTCCGCATCCAGCGCGGCGACGGCAGGCAGCCGTGCACCGGTGACCCTCGACCAGCAGAGCGTCGGCCGGCTGTCGCGGATGGACGCGATGCAGGTGCAGGCGATGGCGCAGGCGGAAGAGGAACGCCGGCGCGTTCGGTTGCGCGCGATCGATGCCGCCTTGGCGCGGATCGGGGAAGAGGAGTACGGATACTGCACGGGGTGTGGTGCGGGCATCGCGCCGAAACGCCTCGACGTCGATCCGGCTGCGCCGCGCTGTGTCGATTGTGCGTCATGAAAAAGACCGTCGGCGCGAGCTAGAAGGACGTCACCATGC
>JAYPUG010000220.1:0-4546 GCA_038133965.1 Rhodospirillaceae bacterium
CGGATTGTCTGATTGCGCAGGGTCACCGCTTCACCTTTTTCTAGACCTAGCCGCGGTTGGGCGTACAATCTAATACCGTAGACGCGCCGTCGGCCGACGGCGCGGTGCCCGTAGACACAGGATTCATCGTCTACAACGAACGCAACTATCCGAACCTGACCGCCTTGTTCGACCATCTGGGCGTGCCCACCGCAGACAGCGACATGTCGTTTGCGGCATCGCTGCGCGACGGCACCATGGAGTATGCCGGCACCGATCTGAACGGCCTTCTGGGCCAGCGGATCAACATGGTTCGGCCGCGCTTCTGGCGCATGATGCGGGACCTGCTGCGCTTTTATCGCGAGGCCCCGGCACTGCTGGACGAGGCGGGGAGCGAGGGGCTTACGCTCGAGGCGTACCTGCGTCGAGAAGGTTACGGCGCGGCCTTCGTCGAGGATCACCTGCTGCCGATGGGGGCGGCCATCTGGTCGACGACCGCCGAGGCCATGCGCGCCTACCCGGCGGTCGCCTTCATCCGCTTCTTCGTCAGCCATGGCCTGCTCAAGCTGCGCGACCGGCCGCAATGGCGGACCGTGGTGGGCGGCAGCCGCGAATATGTCCGCCGCCTGACGGCGCCCTACGCAGACCGGATTCGCCATGTCGGTGTCCGGCGTATCGCACGTGCCCGCGACGGCGTCGAGGTGATCGACGAAAGCGGCGCGATGTCCCGTTTCGAGCATGTCGTGATCGCGGCGCATGCGGACCAGGCGCTGGCGATTTTGGCTGACGCCGATCCGATGGAACGGTCCTTGCTGGGCGCGTGGCGCTACACGGCTAACCGCGCCGTTCTGCACCGCGACCCGACGCTGATGCCGAGGCGCCGCCGGGTCTGGTCGAGCTGGAACTTCATCGACGGCGCGGCGGGGTCGCTCTGCGTCACCTACTGGATGAACAGGCTCCAGCCGCTCCGGACGGAAGACCCGATCTTCGTCACTCTCAACCCGGTGCGCGAGCCGGCGGCGGGGACCGTGATCCGCGAATTCCACTACGAACACCCGTATTTCGACGTCGCGGCGCTGGAATCTCAGCGCCGGCTCTGGGCGCTGCAGGGGCGCAACCGGACCTGGTTCTGCGGCAGCTATTTCGGCGCGGGCTTCCACGAGGACGCGCTGCAGTCCGGGCTCGCCGTGGCGGAACTGCTGGGCGGCGTGCGGCGGCCCTGGCGGGTGGCGGACGAGAACGGCCGCATAGGGATTGCGTCTGCGCAGCCCGCGGCGATGGCCGGGCGGGTCGCGGCATGACGACGGAATCGTGTCTCTATGCCGGCGCGGTGGTGCATGAACGGTTCCGGCCGAAGCGCCACCGGTTGCGGTACGGCGTATTCAACCTGCTGCTCGATCTCGACGAGTTGCCGCGGCTGGACAGTCGGCTGAACCTGTTCGCCTACAACCGGCGCGGCCCGGTGTCGTTCCACGACAGCGACCACGGCCCGGCGGACGGTTCGCCGCTGAGACCCTGGGCCGAGGCGCGCATGCGCGAGATCGGGGTGGAGCCCGACGGCGGGCCCATCCGGCTGCTCTGCTATCCCCGCATCCTCGGCTACGTGTTCAACCCAATCAGTGTCTATTACTGCTATCGCATGGACGGCGCGCTGGCCGCGACGCTTTACGAGGTCTGCAACACTTTCCGCGAACGCTTCACCTACGCCATCCCGGCCGGTCCGGGCGAACGGCCGGTCATCCGCCAGCGCTGCGCGAAGCAGATGTACGTATCCCCGTTCATCGGGATGGAGGCCGAATATCATTTCCGCGTTACCGTGCCCTCGGACCGGCTAAGCCTCGTCATACGGCAGGAGGATTCCGGGGGGCTGATGCTGGCCGCGGCGTTCGCCGGAACGCGCCGGCCGCTCGACGACCGCGTGCTGGCGCTGCTGCTGGCCCGGTTCCCCTTGCTCACCCTGAAGGTCATGGCGGGCATCCATTGGGAGGCGCTGCGCATGTGGCTGAAGGGCTTCCCCGTCTTCCGCCACAGCCCCGCGACCGCTCCCGTGCGGTCGGGCGCCGGGCGGCTTGTCTCTCCACGATCCTGAACCGGACCCACCATGCGATATTTCGATTCCAGCCCGGCGGCCCAGGCCACCTCCCTCGAACCCGTGATCGGCGCGCCTCTTCGCGAACGCCTGCTCGACGGGCTGTTCCGGCAGATCCGGGTGGGTAGTCTGGCGGTGCGCTACCCGTCCGGCGCCTGGCGGGACTACACGGGCGCCGCGCCGGGGCCGCAGGCCAGACTCATGGTCCACAACCCGCGGCTTGCGTTGCGCCTGATGACGGGCGGCGACCTGGGCTTCGCCGAGGGTTACATGGAAGGCGAATGGGACACGCCGGACCTGACCGCGCTGCTCACCCTCGGCGCGGTGAACGAGGCCGCGATGCGCGGCTCGTTGCGGCCCTGGCTGCCGGCCCGCCTGCTGTCTCGGCTGATCCATGCCTGCCGCGCCAACACGCGCTTCGGCAGCCGGCGGAACATCGCGGCGCATTACGATCTCGGCAATGCGTTCTTCGGGGCATGGCTGGACGACACCATGACCTACTCGGCGGCGATCTTCGCCGACCCGGCTGAGGATTTCGCGGCGGCGCAGCTGCGGAAGTATCGACGCCTCGCCTGCAAGCTGGATCTGCAACCCGGTCACCGGGTGCTGGAGATCGGCTGCGGCTGGGGCGGTTTCGCCGAGGTCGCGGCCCGGGATTTCGGCTGCGAGATCGTCGGCCTGACCCTGTCGCAGGAGCAGGCGGCATTTGCGCAAGCGCGTATGGCGCGCGTGGGCCTGTCCGACCGGGTCGAGATCCGGCTGCAGGATTACCGCGACGTCGCCGGTACCTTCGACCGCATCGCCTCCATCGAGATGTTCGAGGCGGTGGGGGAGGCCAACTGGCCCACCTATTTCGGCGTGGTGCGGGACCGGCTGGCGCCGGGCGGTTTGGCGGGGCTGCAGGTCATCACCATCGACGAGGCTGCCTTCGAGTCCTACCGCCGCAATCCCGATTTCATCCAGCGATACATTTTTCCCGGCGGCATGTTGCCGAGTCCGGCGGCGCTATCCGCCGCCGCCCGGGATGCTGGGCTCCGCGTCGAGGACACGTACTGGTTCGGGCCGTCCTATGCCGAGAGCCTGCGGCGCTGGGATGCCGCGTTCCGGACGGCATGGCCGAGCATCCGGCCGCTCGGCTTCGACGAGCGGTTCCGGCGCATGTGGCGTTACTATCTCTGCTACTGCGAAGCCGGGTTCGATCTGGGCCGCACCGTTGTCGGGCCGTTCCTGATCCGGCGCCCATGACCGGCGGCCCCGGCGCACGCCTCCCCGCCGGCCTGCTCCTGCGCTATGCGTTGCCGGCCTTCGTGGTCGCCATGCCGACCATCCCGGTCTACGTGTACCTGCCCACGCTCTACGGGGTGGAGTTGGGGCTCGGACTTGCCGTCACCGGCCTCGTCCTGCTCGCCGCGCGGCTGTTCGACACCGTAACGGACCCCGTCATCGGCGCGCTGAGCGACCGGTTCGCCTTCCGGGGCAGTCGCAGGAAGCCCTGGATCGCGGCCGGCGGTGTCGTCGCCGGCCTCGGCCTCGTCAGGCTGCTCGACCCGCCGGGCGACGCCGGCGCACTCTACCTGCTGCTCTGGTCCGTCGTGCTTTACGGCGGATGGACCATGGTCGCCGTGCCCTATAACGCATGGGGGGCGGAGCTCAGCCCCGACTACGACCAGCGCACCCGCATTACCAGCTGGCGCGAGGCCTTCGCGCTGTCCGGCATCGTCTGCGCCGGTTCCGTGAACGCCGTTGCCGCGACGGTCGGATGGAACGAACGCGAGGCGATCGCCGCCGTCGCCTGGGCCGCGGTAGTAGCGGGCGCCCTGGTCGTGCCGCTGCTGCTGCTGACGGTGCCTGACAGGCCCCGCTGCGCCGCGCAGCCGCCCCTGCCGGCGCGCGAATCGCGAAAGCGTTTGGCTTCACTGGCGGGAAACAGGCCGTTCGTGCGCCTGATCGCGGCTTGGTTCCTCAACGGGCTTGCCAACGGCATCCCGGCGGCGCTGTTCTTTCTCTATCTGGAGCACGGACTCGGCGCCTCCGCCGTCGAACGGCCCTGGTTCGTGCTGACCTATTTCGCCTGCGCTATTGCCGCCATACCCGTATGGCAGTCGTTGAGCGGCCGCTTCGGCAAGCACGTGGTGTGGTGCTGCGCTATGGCGGCGGCCTGCGCCGCCTTCGTGACCGTGCCGTTCATCCCGCAAGGTGGGCTAGTTGCGTTCGGCGTCGTCTGTGTCGTCACGGGTGCCGCACTCGGGGCGGATCTCGCGCTGCCTCCCGCGATCCAGGCCGACGTCATCGATTACGACGAGCTGCGCACCGGGCGCGCGCGGGCCGGGCTGCAGTTCGCGCTCTGGGGCATGAGCACCAAGCTCTCCTTGGCCGCCGCCGTCGGTCTGGCCCTGCCCGGCATCGAGGTTTTGGGGTTCGATCCGGTGGCCTCCTCGGCGGAGGGCCGGACCGCGCTGACGGTGATCTATGCAGGGC
>JAYPUG010000221.1:0-2528 GCA_038133965.1 Rhodospirillaceae bacterium
TCCCTTTCCATCGCCCGCCACCTGGAGCAGCATCCGAAGGTGAGCCAGGTTCGCCATCCGGGTCTGGAGTCCTATCCTCAGCGCGAACTGGCGGCGCGCCAGATGACCGGCCACGGGACCCTGGTGACGATCGAGATCGACGGCGGCAAGAGCGCCGCCTTCACGGTGCTCGACGCGCTGGAGTTGGTCGATATCTCCAACAATCTCGGTGACGCCAAGACGCTCGTCTGTCACCCGGCAACGACCACGCACCAGCGGCTCGATCCGTCTGAGCGCGCACAGCTGGGCATTACCGACGGCGTGGTGCGGTTTTCGATCGGGCTGGAGGATCCGCAGGACCTGATCGAGGATCTCGACCAGGCGCTCGCGCGTCTCTAGTTGCTCTTGTCGGAAGCTGTTTCGCGGGTCTTCCCGTGTAGTATGGCGGTCGTTGTGGTTTGCAAATCGCGGGGGAGAGGAACGTGGCTGACGAAATCAATGTGACACGCCGGGTGGTGACCGCCATCGGCGAAGACGGGCGATCCTATATCGCCGAGGACGGGCCGACGCCCGCCGTGCGTACGGTCGAGGCGCGGCCGGGCTATGTGGTCAACAACATCTGGATTACGGGCGCAGCCCCTTCGGTCGTCGGTGCGCCGGACGGGATCGAAAATCACGAAGGCGTGCTGCCGCCCAAGGGCGGGTCGGTGCTCCGCATCATCGAGTATCCGCCCGACCCTGAGGACCCTGAGGAGATGGCGCGGCAGTTTGCGGGAATGTTCGGCAAGCTGTTCGACGACGCCGGGCGGCCCGAGGAGCTCAAGCATCCCGGCATGCACATCACCGAGACGGTCGATTACGCCATCGTCATCGAGGGTGAGATCACATCCATCCAGGATGACGGCGAAACCGTGCTGCGTGCGGGCGACGTGCTGATCCAGCGGGGAACCAACCACGCCTGGAGCAACAAGTCCGGCAAGGTCGCGCGGGTTGCCTTCGTCCTGATCGACGGCCGTTGGGAATAGGTGTCTAGTCCAGGAAGAACGCGAAGGCGCGCGCCTCGATGCTCTCGCGCGCCGGCGCATTCTGCGGACTCGTCGGATCGGTGAACGAGGTGTGCGGCGTCATGCGCCCGGTCAGGCTCTCGTCGGAGTCGTAAACCTTGAAGACGAGCGCCTCGTCACGCGTCATCCGTGGGAAATAGTACCATTCATGGCGCGGATTGTAGGACATGCGGTAGGTCTCGCCCACGCGGTGGGGATAGCGGCGCTCTGCGCGCAGCAGGTCCGAATGGTCGAAGCTGCGTGAATCGCAGATGCACAGCGGGTCGGCCTCGATCGGGTTGCGGATCGCGCGCCACACCTGGATGACGGCGAAGCGGTGCTTGAGCAGTTCGTCTGCCTCGTCCGGCAGGATCTCGCTGACGCGGCGCGGCGCCGACACCTCCGTGTAGTCGTTGTGCGCCGATTTCACCGGCTCGCGCAGCAGCTGTTCCTTGCGCTGCTTGTCGTCGCCCGAACGCAGCGTGTGGTCGAACATGACGACGCGGCTGGCACCGCTCTGTTCCGCGATGAGGCGTTCGATTTCGGCGGTATAGACCGTCTCGATCTGCTTCGGATCGAGGAAATCGGTAACCGCCGTGTCGTGATCCACGAACACGAAGCCGTTCACGTCCAGCGAGAAACCGTCGCGCAATGGACGCCCGTTGCGGATCTTCATCGCGTGATGTTCATAGGTGCCCGTCAGCACGCGGGACATGTCGCCGTGCGGCATCGTCTGGTTGATCAGCGTCTCGCCTGTATCCACGGCGTACACGATGTCGGCTTCGATGGCGTCGGAATCGCCTGCGATCGTTGCGGTCTCGCTCATTTTCGGTCTCCCCGGCTGCGGATCATCCCGAGCGGTCGGTCTCGGCGTGCTTCTTTGCCTCTGCGACGGCCTCGTCGGGGGGTGCCGATCCCGGCGGGTGGATGAACGGCATGAAGAAGCTGTCGGTGATGCGCGTATAGCCGCCGTTGCCGGCCATGCGGCCCAGCGCGTCCAGCGCCGCGGCATCCACATGCAGGCGTTCGTTCACGATGGAATCGTCCATGTGGAAGTGCACGACCTCGCCGAGGATCAGGTAGTAGGGGAGGGTCCCCATCTCCTTGATCTCGATAAGCCGGCTTTCGAGCGCGACACGGCAGTCGGTGATCCGCGGCGGCTTCACCATCTTCGACGGCGCGGTGTTGAAGCCCGCGATCTGGGTTTCATCGACGTCCGAGTCAAAGTCGAGCGCGCAGGCGTTCATCCTGTTGCGCAGATCGTAATCGACGATATGAACGACCAGTTCCGGGCAATGGCTGAGGTTCGCCACCGTATCCTTCGGCTCGCCCGTGCTGCCGCCCGACTTCGGCCCCGTCTTCGGGCTGGCGGCGATCATGAACATCGGCGGCGACACGCCGATGCAGTTGAAGAAGCTGAACGGGGCCGCGTTCGGCCCGTCGGGGCCGAGGGTCGTGGTCAGTGCGATGGGCCGCGGGATGATCGACCCGCTCATCAGCTTGTAC
>JAYPUG010000221.1:2538-4534 GCA_038133965.1 Rhodospirillaceae bacterium
TCGACGACCAGGTCGGCCGCGGTGAATTCCGCCATGGTTGTTTCCTCGATTGCGCCTGCGCAAGGTTTCGTGGGCAAGCTAGCGCGCCATGCGCACGGGGAAAAGCCGCGATCGCCGATTTCCCCGGCGCGGGTTAGCTGACCGGTGCGCTGCAGCGCCGCCACACCTCGATGCCGTCGGGCGCTGTCGTGTTGACGAGATGAATGGTGTCGTCGTCCACCAGAACCATGTCCAGCGTCGCGCCCGCGCGTGTTTCCCCGGCCGGTGCAATGTAACGGAAGGCATGGCGCGAATAGTCGCCCGCCATGCGCGTGCCGCCGGGCGTCAGGATGTCCGCACCCCGGATTTCCATGTAGCCGGCCTCCGGATTGCACCAGTTGCCGTCGATCGCGTCGGCATGTGCGGGAGCGGCGTTCAGCAGCAGGGCCGTCAGCAGTCCGGCCACGGCGAGAGCGGGCGATCGCATCGGTCGTCTCTTAGCGTCCCGTGAAGGCGGGCTTGCGGCCTTCCTGGGCCGCGGCGAGCCCTTCGTCCACATCGTGGCTCCACTCGAGTGCGTGACGCAAGGCGTCCGACAGGTCGCGTGCGGCGCGCAGCCCGGGTTCGCTCCGTGCGCGCGCGATCCGCTTGGCGCCGCGCGTCGCGAGCGGCCCGTTCGAGCCGATGGCGTCTGCCGTCGTCCTGGCGGCTGCCAGAACTTCACCCTTCGGGTGTATGTGCTCGACGAAGCCGATCCGTGCCATTTCGGCCGCGCCGATTTCCTTGCCCGTGGCAATCAGTTCGAGCGCGTGGCCGTGTCCGACGGCGGTGGGCAGGCGCACGGGTCCGCCCGCGCCCGGGAACCCGCCCCAGCGCGCTTCTGGGAGCATCAGGGTGGAATGTTCACCCGCGATCCGGATATCGCATGCCAGCGCGAGTTCGGACGCACCGGCCATGATCCTGCCGTTGATCGCGGCGATGGTAATCTGCGGCAGCGCCTCGAGTTCGTCGAATATGCGGTTGGCATCGACCACATAGTCGATCACGTCGTCCTTGGTCATGCCGGCCCGGATTTCCGCATTCATGAGGCCGGCCGAGAACCAATCGTCGCCTGTACCAGTAAAGATCACTGCATGGATATCGTCCGCGTCGCGCAGTTCACGCACGATCTCGCCCAACCGGCGAAGCGAGACCGGATTGAGCCGGTTCCAGTCGTCCGGGCAATCGATGGTGACGGTTGCGACCGGCGCTTCGATGTCGAGCCGGATGTCGTCGGTTTCGGCCATGGCGCTGCCCTCCGTTGGATGATCCGTGTGCGATTATGAAGGTCGCGGGCGGCGCGCCCAACAGGCTATCTTCGCCAGCGAGAGGTTTTGCCGTATCGATGCCGCACGAACCGGGAATACCGTTCCTTCGCGAGGTTGTCGTCTTCCTCGTGGTGGCCGCCATTCTCGTGCCGCTGTTCAAGCGCGCGCGGATCAGCCCCGTGCTCGGCTTTTTGCTGGCCGGTGTCGCGGTTGGCCCGAACGGGATAGGTCTCTTCGCCGACCGGGCCGGATGGCTGGCCTGGGTCACGATCTCCGATGTCGAAAGCATCCGGGTGCTGGCGGAGTTCGGTGTCGTCTTCCTTCTGTTTCTCATCGGGCTTGAACTGTCCGTCGAGCGGCTCTGGTCGATGCGGCGGCTCGTTCTCGGCCTGGGGACGCTGCACGTTGCGGTCACAGGACTGGTGATCGGCAGTTTGGCATGGCTGTGGGGGAATTCCCTCGTCGCAGCGGTCCTGGTGGGGGCAAGTTTTGCGCTGTCCTCGACCGCGGTCGTCGTCGAGGAACTCATCCAGCGTCGCGAATTCTCGACCCGTGCCGGCCGCGTGGCCTTTTCGGTCCTGTTGCTGCAGGACCTGTCGGTGGTCCCGATCCTGATCCTCGTATCGGCCTTTTCCGGGGTCGGTGAGGGCGGTCTGCTCGCCGCTCTTGCCGAAGGTATCGGCCTCGCAGCAGCGGTCGCGGTGGCAATC
>JAYPUG010000222.1:0-3270 GCA_038133965.1 Rhodospirillaceae bacterium
CGTCCGTAGAGCGCGTCCGTGCGGGTGACACGGCCGACCTTCAGCGTATGGGCCAGCTGGAGATAGAGGATCGTCACGATCGAGATCTCGACGATCTCTGTCACGCCGCTGAGGGGCGAGTTGAAGACGAACCTCAGGACGATATCGAGCGTGACGAGCAGCATCAGGACAAAAATCCAGCCCGATGCCACCGCGTTGCTCACGAGCCCGATCCAGTCGCAGCACCGCCGCCGGATGACCAGCAGACCGTATTTTGCAGCCACTGTATGTCGGGGAGCCGCCTTTCGGCGGCTCCCCTCCCTATTGCCGGTTCGGGTTCACGATTGAAACGGTAGGTCCGTTCCTAGTCGCGATCCCAGTGACGCGCGATCGGCTGGTTCGCCGCGCGCATCTCGTCCATCCAGGCCTTGAGGATCTCCGTCCCCGGCTGACCGGCCTTGTTGCGCTCCTCGGCCCACTGCTTGCCCAGCGGCGGCAGAGCCATGGCCCATGCGTTGCGCTGCTCGGTCGAGGCCGTCGTGAGTTTGGTGCCGAATTCCTTCTCGCACCGCGCGAGTCCTGACGTTGCACCGTCATTCACGCGCTTCACGTTCTCGTTCACCCACGCCGGCGTCGCCGCGCGCATGGCATTCTGGACCTCTTCCGGCAGGCTATCCCAGACATCTCGGTTGAAGTTCAGCGAGAAACCGTTCACGCCGCCGAGACCGGCGTCGTAGGCGAACGGTGCCGGCTCGCAGAGCTTGAACGCGCCGGCGCCCTGGCGCCACACGATCATCGCTTCGTAGATGCCGGTGCTGAGGCTGTTGTACGCGTCGGCCAGGTTGGTCTGCACGCCGGCCGCGCCGATGGCGAGCACCCACGGCAGGTTCGGACCGGCCGCACCGACCTTGAGGCCCTTGACCTGGTCGAGGCTGGTGATCTGCTTGGCCGACCACAGCATGTAGTTGTCGACCGCGCCCGTCGGGCCCATCGGCACCTGGTTGAACTCGTTCAGCCAGGTCTGGTTGTACTGCGGGAACGTGTCGACCATCTTCTGGGTCACGCGGCTGATCAGCGCGATGTCCTGCGACGTGAACGGCGTCTTGAATGAGACGTCATAGAGCGGAACCTTGTCGGCGTGGAACGCCGTCACGATGACGCCGAGATCGCCGATGCCGGTCTCGACACCTTCGAGCTCGCCGCGGGGCTTCACGATCTGGCCGCTGATGCCCTTGTTCCACTCGATCTTGTAGTTGCCGGACTTGGCGAGGATCGCATCGACAGCCGGCATGTAGGCATCGACCAGCGAACCGATCCACGTCGCGGGCGGCGGATATCCGGAAATCGCGGTGAGATTGATCGTCTCCTGGGCGCTCGCGGGCGCGGAAACGGCAACGGTCGCAGTGGCGGCTGCCGCGATGGCAAGCGTCGTGGACTTCGATAGCTTTCTGGGCATCAGTCCCTCCCTGTTTGTTATTTGCACACACTGAAGACTTTTATAGTCGAGCCATCAGGGTCCAACAACGCGAGGCCCGTGTCCATCGAGAATTCGTGATCGGTGCCCGCAGGAGGAACAGGAACTGTTCCCGGAATTCCGGCAATGGCGCGCTTCGGTGTTTCACATACATAAATCGTGTCGTGCGGCATTCACCGTTCGGCCGCTCTCGTGTATCGAATCGTTTGCGGTGAGAGCCCGCGAACAAACAAACAGCCATTGCGGGAAACCCCACCATGGGGTCCGATGAAGGGCGATGATCAGGGACGGAAACGAGAACATACGCGTCGGCGTGGACATCGGCGGCACCTTCACCGATTGCGTCCTTTTGGGCGAAACGGGAGGCCGGCTGACCACCAAGGCGCTGACCACGCCCGACGACCCGGCACAGGGTGTCATCGACGGCCTCGAGCAGGCGGCGGCCGAGATGGGCACGACGTTGCGCGCCTTGCTGGAACGGACCGTCACCTTCGTTCACGGCACGACCGTGGGCACCAACGCGCTCGCCCAGCGCCGCGGCGCGCGCACCGGCCTGCTGATGACCCGCGGCCACGAGCAGACGATCACCATCGGCCGCGTAAAGCAGAAGATCATGGGCCTGTCCGAGCGTGAGAAGACCCACCTCACCCACCTGTTCAAGGCCGACCCGCCCATCGTCGCGCCCGAGGACATCCGCGCCGTCAACGAGCGGATCGACGCGCGCGGCGACGTCATCGTGCCGCTGGACGAGGACGAGGCGATCGCGGCTATCGACGGTCTGGTGGCCGACGGGGTCGAGGCGCTCGCCGTCTGCCTGCTGTGGTCCTTCGTCAATCCGGAGCACGAACGGCGGATCGGCGAGATCGTGCGCGCGCGTCACCCCGGCCTCTACCTGTCGCTGTCCAGCGAGGTCGCGCCGCTGATCGGCGAGTACGAGCGCAGCGTCTCGACCGTCTTCAACTCCTATATCGGCCCCACCGTCGGGGACTATCTGTATCGCCTCGAGACCCGCCTCAAGGAGGGCGGGATGGGCTGCTCGCTGCTGGTCATGCAGACCCATGGCGGGCTGAGCAGCCTCGAGGCGGTGCGCCACCGCCCGCTCCTGACGGTCGATTCCGGTCCCGCCGGCGGCGTGCTGGGCGGGCTGTTCTTCACCGAACTCATGGAAGGCCAGGACATCGTGTGCGCCGATGTCGGCGGGACGACGTTCGATGTGGGGCTCGTCTTTCGCAACCGGGTCCAGATGGACCCCCAGCCAGTCATCGACCGCTACGCCTACCTGACCCCCAAGATCTATGTGAAGTCGATCGGTGCGGGCGGCGGCTCGATCGCCTGGATCGACGCCGGCGGCACGCTTCGCGTCGGGCCGCAGAGCGCCGGCGCCGACCCCGGCCCCGCCTGCTACGGGCGCGGCGGGACGCAGCCCACCGTGACCGACGCGCATGTGGTGCTGGGCTACCTCGACCCCGATCACCCGCTGGGCGGCACGGTCAACCTCGACAAGGGCGCCGCCGAGGCGGCGCTCGCCAGCGTCGCCGACCCGCTCGGCATGAGCGTCGTCGATCTGGCGGCCGGCATCGCCCGGATTTCCAGCGCCCAGATGGCGGACCTGATGCGCAAGGTCACGGTCGAACGCGGCCTCGACCCGCGCGGCTTCACCGTCTTTGCCTATGGCGGCGCCGGCCCCGTCTTCGCACCGTTCCTCGCGCGCCAGATCGGCGCGAGCACCGCCTACATCCCCGCCGACTCCGGCATGTTCTCCGCGCTCGGCATGCTGACGACCGACCTCGTCTTCACCGAGGAGCGGACCAACGTCG
>JAYPUG010000222.1:3280-4509 GCA_038133965.1 Rhodospirillaceae bacterium
CCGCTGGAACCAGGCACGCTCGATACGGTCAACGGCGTGCTCGACGAGCTCGGCCGGCGCGTGGTCGAACGGTTCGGCCAGGAAGGCATCGCTCCGGAACGCGTCGCCCTGCGCCGCGCCGTCGAGATGCGGTTCCGCCTGCAGGTCCACCAGCTCGAGATCGACCTACCCGGCGCGGCACTCACCGCCGCCGATATCGCAACGGCCTGCGACACCTTCATCGAGACCTACGAACAGACCTACGGCAAGAACAGCGCCTATCCCGAGGCGGGGATCGAGATGGTCAACTTCCGCGTCATCGGTACGGTCGCGCTCGAACGCCCGGAGCTCTCCGGTGCGGCTGCGGTGGGCGAGAACAGCGTCACCGGCTCGCGCCGGGTCCATTTCGGCGAGGACTTCATCGATACCGCGATCCATGACGGTGCGCGCATCGCACCGGGGCAAACGATCGAAGGCCCCGCCATCATCCAGCGGCTCGGCGACACCGTCCTGGTGCCCCCGGGCTCACAGGTCGATGTGGACCGGTATGGCGGGCTCACCTGGCGGCAGACGGAGGAACGGACATGACCGGGCAACAAACCGAGGTCGATGTCGTCACCTTCGAGGTGCTGCGCCACCGGCTGTGGGAACTGAACGACGAGATGGCGCTGATGGTGGGCCGGATTTCCGGCGCGCCTTCAGTCTATGAATCGGGCGACTTCAACGTCGCGATCCTCACACCAGACGGCCAGGGCCTCTATACCGGCGTGTTCGTCGTCCGCCAGGCCTCGGCGCTGGACATCGTCGTCCAGAAGGTGATCGAGGTCTTCGGCGACAACATCAACGACGGCGACGCCTTCATGACCAGCGACCCCTGGTTCGGCGCGCTGCATGCCATGGACGCCGCCGTGGTGATGCCGGTCTTCCACGAGGGCGAACGCATCGCGTGGACCGGCGTCGTCGTGCACGAGCTCGACATGGGCGGCTCGCGGCCCGGCAGCTGGTGCGTGGGTGCGCGCGACGCTTACCAGGAGGTGCCGCTCACCCCGCCGGTGAAGATCGTCGATGGCGGAAAGGTGCGCCACGATGTCGAGGTCACCTTCCTGCGCAACTCGCGCACGCCCGAGATGAATGCCCTCAACCTGCGCGCCAAGATCGCGGCCCAGAACATGACGGCCGACCGGCTGCGCGAGATCGTGGAGGAATACGGCAAGGACACCTTCCTCGCCGTTCAACAGCAGATCCTCGAC
>JAYPUG010000223.1:0-3600 GCA_038133965.1 Rhodospirillaceae bacterium
ATACGCTCCTATGTGCTGCACCCCTACCAGATGGTGAAGGACCTGCGAACAAACATCGAAACCGGCAATACGCAAGCGGTGCTCGACGGGGACATCGATCGTTACCTCGAAGCGTCGCTGGCCTCGCGGCTCGGCCACAGCGATGGTTCGGCACAGGCCGACGAGGGCGAGGCCGCGGCGGACGCCGGCTAGGCCTCCCTATGCGGCCACCAACCCGGATGCGCCAGGTCTATGACGGCGGTCCGCCGGGGAAGTTCCGCTTTCCCATGAAGCCGTTCACTGTTCTTTTCACTTCGGTGCTGGCGTTCCTCGTCGCCTATCGTCTGCTCGTCTATCCTTGGGACGGCGAATCCGCGGTGCCGTCTCGCCTCGATGCCGCTGCCGACAGTTTGAACGTCTACTACAACCGGAACCAGCCTTCGGCCGGGAGGGTTGAACGTGTCGTTTCGGACGGCATGCGGGTGGACGTGCGCCTGCGCCTTTCCGTCGCGCAGCAACAGGAGTTTGCACGGCTTCCCGAACGGCTCAAGTCCGCGAGCCTCGACAGTGTTTGCCCTGCGTCGGACTCACCGGTGTGGGACCTTATAGGCGGCGGCCAGTCGATCCGAATTCGCGCGGTCGATGCGAACGGCGCGGACATCCGGCTGGCGACATGTGTCCGGCACCGCCTCTAGTCCGGTGTCCTGACGTCCCAGCTTGCGTACCAGGCCTCGGGAAATCCGGCGGCATTGCGGGCATCGACGTTGTAGGGAGGTTTCGGGGTGCCCCGAAAGTGCGTCTCGACCAATTCGCGCCACCGGGTCTCGGGGTCGTATCCGTCGCGCGCGCACAAGAACTCGAACCAGCGCCGTCCCGCGGCGACGTGTTCGATCTCGTCGCGATAGATGATATCGAGAATATCGGCACTTGCCTCGTCCTCGACTGTGCACAGGCGATCGATCATCGCAGGCGTTACGTCGAGACCGCGCGCCTCGAGCACCAGCGGCACCACGGCCAGGCGCGCGGCAAGGTCGTGCGCGGTCGCGCGTGCCGAGTCCCAGAGACCGTCATGTGCCGGCAGGTCGCCGTAGGCGGCGCCGAGTTCCGCGAGCCGGTCGGACAGCAACCTGAAATGTGTGGCCTCTTCGTCTGCGACACGAACCCAGTCGTCCAGGAACTCGCGCGGCATTCCCTGGTCGCAGAAGCGCGCAACGACGTCCCACGCAAGATCGATCGCATTCAGTTCGATATGTGCAAGGGCATGAAGCAGTGCGACCCGGCCCCGGTTCCCACGACTGATCCGGCGCCGCGGTACGTCGGACGGTGCGAGGAGGTTCGGTCTGGCCGGCCTGGCGGGTCGGTCGGGCGGATCGGCCTGTTCGCCCGCGGGCAAATTGCCTTCACGCCAGCGCGCGGCGAACGCATGGGTGCGTGCGCACTTGTCGCAGGCCGCAACCGTTCTCAGAACCGAGACTGCGGCACCCGCCAGTGTTGCCGGCTCTGCGTTCAAAGCTGTTTCAAGGCCTCGAGGACCTCGTCGGCGTGCCCGCCCACCTTGACCTTGCGCCACACCCGCCGGACGACGCCCTTGGCATCGATCAGGAACGTGGCGCGTTCGATGCCCATGAATTTCCGGCCGTACATGGATTTCTCGACCCAGACTCCGTACCGCTCGCAGACATCGCTTTCGGCGTCGCTTGCGAGTGCGAACGGAAGTTCGTTCTTGGTCTTGAAGTTGTCGTGTCGTTTCACGCTGTCTTTCGAAACGCCCACGATCACGGCATCGATCTTCTCGAAATCGGGTGTCAGGTCGCGGAACGCACATGCTTCCTTCGTACAACCCGGCGTCGAATCCTTCGGATAGAAGTACAGCACCACCGGCTGTCCCTTGAATTGCTTGAGGCTGATCGTGCTGTCGCCGTCACCGGGCACCTCGAAGTCCGGGGCCTTGTCACCTTCGTTCACGCTCATCGTTCGTCTTCCTGCTGGTGTGTTTGCTTCGACTTGATCTCTGCGGCGGGCGCAGCGATCAGGCGTTCGAACTGCGCGTGCGCACGCGATGCGGTGTCGTGGACGAAGACATCCAGCGCCTCGAAACCGTCCACGCCGGCAGCCTGTCCGAGTTGACGGCGAAGCGGGGGTGGGAATGTCCCGGGGTCCGGATCGCCCTCTATCGTCAGGCGAAGCAATCCCTGCAACCTGCGCCACAGGCGTGTGGCCGCGATCAGTTCGTCGGCCGCGTCGCGCTCGATAAGGCCGGCGTCCGCCATGTTCATGTATGCGCTCACGGTTCCGGTGTCGAGGATATCGGGGTGCGCATGGGCGTGGCGAAGCTGCAGGTACTGGGCAATGAACTCGCAATCCACGAGGCCGCCGCGGACATGCTTGACGTTCCAGGGGTTGTCCGTCGCGTGTTCCGCGGCCATGCGCGAGCGCATGTCGGCGACGGCGGCAAGGAGCGCGTCGGCCGGTCGTTCGATGCATATGGCGGCGCGAATTTCGTCCTCGATCCGCTGCGCAAACTCTGGCGATGCCGCGACGACGCGCGCGCGCGTGAGAGCCAGGTGTTCCCAGGTCCACGCGCTTTCCCGCTGGTAGGCGGCAAAACTGTCGAGGCTGACCGCGAGCGGTCCGGCATTGCCGGACGGGCGGAGGCGCATATCCACCTCGTACAGACGCCCGTCGCCCGTCAGGGCGGTGATGGCGTTGATCAGTCGTTGCCCCAGACGCTGGTAGTAGTGGGGAGCGGACAAGGGTTTCCGGCCATCCGACATAGGGGCCGCGTCAGCTTCGGCATCGGAGGCGTCATAGAGAAATACAAGGTCCAGATCGGATGTTGCAGACAGCTCGCGTCCGCCATGTTTTCCGAGCGCCAGGACGGCAAAGCCTTCGCCGGAACACCTTCCGTGTTGCGATTCGAACTCGGCAGCAAGCGGTGGAAGGAGGCTGCGGATGACCGTGTCGGCGATGTCCGAGAAGGCCCGGTCTGCGCGATCGATATCTATCGTGTTGCGCAGGATCAGCACGCCGACCTGGAACTTGGCGTCGTTCGTCCAGCGCCGCGCGATGTCCATGACGTCCTGCATGTCGACGGCGTCGGCGAGACGCGCAGACAGGTCCGCGCGCATCGCTTCCCCGTCGGGTACGGATTCGAAGAAGTCGGCGTCGAGAACACCGTCCAGAAGCAGCGGGTTGCGTCCCAGCCATTCCGCCAGCCGGGGCGCGCCGCCGACAATCTCGGCGACGAGTTCGAGGAGCGGGGGGTTCGCCTGGAAAAGCGAGAAAAGCTGTACGCCCGACGGCAGGCCGGCGATGAACGCATCGAATCGCCGGAACGCCATGTCGGGGTTCGAGGTCTGGGCGAGCGCCTCGAGCAGCGCGGGCATGAGTTCGGTGAGAATCTCTCTCGCGCGCGTGCTGCGGGTGGCGCGGTGTCGCCCATGGTGCCAGGCCCGTATCGCTTCCGAGATGCCTTCGGTGTCGCCGAATCCCATGCCGGCCAGTGTTTTCAGCGTGTCGGGGTGGTCCTCGCCGCCCGTGAACACAAGGGTCCCGCGCCCGCTCAGCGGCGCTGATTCCTCGAACAATTCGGCATAGTGGTTTTCGATGGTCCGCAGGTGG
>JAYPUG010000223.1:3610-4503 GCA_038133965.1 Rhodospirillaceae bacterium
TCTTCCTCGAACGCGGGCCGGTCGGCATAGCCCATGAAAGCTGCGATCGCGTCGAGCCCATCATCCGTGTCGGGCAGGCTGTGGGTCTGCTGGTCCTCCTCCATCTGCAGCCGATGCTCCAGCCGCCGCAGGTAGCGGTAGCCCGCGATCATATCGTCGGCGACGTCGCGGCGGACCCGTTCAGCGGCGACCAGGGCTTCGATCGCGGGAAC
Source organism: Rhodospirillaceae bacterium (assembly GCA_038133965.1). Lineage (GTDB taxonomy): Bacteria > Pseudomonadota > Alphaproteobacteria > UBA6615 > UBA6615 > JAYPUG01. The sequence continues at coordinate 3,823 of JAYPUG010000223.1, forward strand.
CGTATGGGGGCTGCGAAGGCTTGGGTCACGCCCGCCCCAGATGAGTTGCTGGGTTTGTGTGAAGAATTCGACCTCGCGTATGCCGCCACGCCCCAGCTTGATGTTGTGTCCCGCGACGGCGACCGTGCTCCCGCCCTTGTGGGCATGAATCTGCCGTTTGATGGACTGGATGTCCTCGATGGCCGCGAAATCGAGGTGACGGCGCCACACAAAGGGTTGCAACGCGTCGAGGAACGCGGCCCCGGCTTCGCGGTCGCCTGCCACCGGGCGCGCCTTGATCATTGCGGCGCGCTCCCAGTTCTGGCCGAGGCTTTCGTAGTACGTCTCGGCGGCGAATGTGGACAGCGCGACGAGCGTGGCCCCGGGGTCCGGCCGGAGGCGCAGGTCGGTGCGGAACACATAGCCTTCGCCAGTGCGCTCGTCGATCAGCTTCATGATGTCGCGCGTCATGCGGACATACTGTTGTTGCATCCCGTCGGGGTCGGCGACGGGGGCGACTTGGTCGTCATACAGGACGATCAGGTCGATATCGCTCGAGTAATTAAGCTCTCCCGCGCCGAGCTTTCCCATTCCCAGAATGATGATGCCGGAGGCGATCTCGGGATCGTCCATGTTTGCGAGATCGAGCTGGCCCCGTTTGCCGGCTTCGCGCAGCACGGCCGCGGAGGCACAGGACAGGGC
>JAYPUG010000224.1:0-4487 GCA_038133965.1 Rhodospirillaceae bacterium
CCGGGAGTGCTGGCCGCCATCGACCATGATGACGGTGCCCGACACCCAGGACGCCTTGGGGCTGGCCATGAAGACGGATACGGCCGCCAGTTCCTCCGGCGTGCCGCCGCGCCCGCCGGGCAGGCCCTTCATGGTTTCGGGCCAGCGGTCCGGGTCGCCGAACTCGCGCTCGGCGTTGGCGCGCGCCAGCAGCTGGAACCGCTCGGTCTGGGTCGGGCCGGGGTTCACGCCGACGATGCGCACGCCGTGGTCCATGCTTTCCGCGCCCAGCGTGCGGGTCAGGTGCATCAGGGCGGCGTTGCCCATGGTGCCCGCGATGTAGGCGCCGCGGCCGCGCTCGCCCGCCATGCCGATGACATTGACGATCACCCCGTCGCCGCGGTCGCACATGCGCGGGTAGAAGTGGCGGATCAGCCCGACGGTGCCGAACACCTTGAGCTGCCAGCCCCCCTTGATGTCGTCGTCCGACAGCTTGGCGAGGTCGCCGCCGGGGATGGCGCCGGCGTTGTTGACGAGGATGTCGGCGTCGGGCGCGGCGTCGAACAGCGTCTGCACGGCCGCCGGGTCGGCGAGATCGAGCGGATGGATCGTGACCTGGGCCTCGAAACGATTGTTGAGGTCGTCGCGCAGGGCGGCAAGGTCGGCCTCGGTGCGTGCGACGAGGTGCAGGTTGCAGCCTTCCTCGGCGAAACTCTCGGCGATCGCCTTGCCGATCCCCTTGCTTGCGCCGGTCACGATGGCGGTCTTGCCGGACAGTCCCAGATCCATGGTTTTCCCCCTGATGGACGTGTTCTTCGATTGCCCCGAAAGCTAGTGTCCGGGGCCCCGCGGCGCAACGGAATCCGGCGGTTTCGACCCTTGCATAGGCCCGGCCACCCCGCTATAACCCCGCGGTTTCCAAAAGCGACGGTGCGGCGAGGGCGATTTTGACGCCCCGGGCATGCCCAGCCGTCGAGCCAAGACACGCGAAATGCGTGAACGCGAAAGCGAGGACAAAAATGCCCAAGATGAAGACCAAGGCGTCTGCCAAGAAGCGATTCCGCTTCTCTGCCTCCGGCAAAATCCGCATGAAGCCCTCCGGCATGCGTCACGGAATGCGCAAGCGTTCCCAGTCGATGAAGCGCAAGGCGCGCAAGATCGGCGTGGTGGCGAAGCAGGATGAGCAGATCCTGAAACCCATGATGCCTTACGCGCGGAAGGGTTAGGGCCATGTCGCGAGCGAAAAGCACCGTCCAGCGCCACGCACGGCGCAAGAAGGTTCTCAAGGCCGCCAAGGGCTATCGGGGCCGCAATTCCAAGGTCTATCGGGTCGCCAAGGAGCGGGTCGAGAAGGGCCTGCAGTACGCCTACCGCGACCGCCGGGTGAAGAAGCGCAACTTCCGTGCGCTCTGGATCCAGCGGATCAACGCAGGCGCGCGCGAGCACGGCATGACCTATTCCCAGTTCATGGCCGGCATGAAGCAGGCCGGGATCGAGCTCGACCGCAAGGTCCTGGCGGACCTGGCCGTGCGTGAGCCCGACGCCTTCAAGGAGCTGGTGGACCAGGCGCAGAGCGCCCTCGCCGCCGCCTGAAACACGAGGCCCCTAGCGGGTCGCCGGTGACGCCATGAACGCGCCCGATGTAACCGAGCTCCAGGACTCCCTGCTGGCAGACGTGGCGGTGGCGGACAGCCCCGACGCGCTCGAGGCCGTGCGCGTGGCCGCGCTCGGCAAGAAGGGGCGCATCACCGAGCAGATGAAGGGGCTGGGCCAGCTCGACGGCGAGGCCCGCAAGGAAGCCGGCCAGGCGCTCAATCGGGTCAAGGACGCGGTCGCGGCCGCGATCGCGGCGAAGCAGGCCGATCTCGATGCCGCCGCGCTCGAAGCGCGGCTGGCGGAGGAGACCGTCGATGTCACCCTGCCGCCGCGCCCGCGCGCCGAGGGGCACCTGCACCCGGTCAGCCAGGCGACGGAGGAATGCATCGCCATCTTCGGCGAGATGGGGTTCACGGTTGCGGAAGGACCCGACGTAGAGGACGACTTCCACAACTTCACGGCGCTGAACATTCCGCCCGAGCATCCCGCACGCCAGATGCACGACACCTTCTATCTGGCCGCGTCGGGCGAGCGGGCCGCCCCGGTGCTGCGCACCCACACCTCGCCGGTGCAGATCCGCACGATGGAGACGTCGAAGCCGCCGATCCGGGTGATCGCGCCGGGCCGCACCTACCGTTCGGATTCGGATGCGACCCACACGCCCATGTTCCATCAGATCGAGGCGCTGGTCGTCGATGAGACGACCCATATGGGCCACCTCAAGGGCTGCATCATCGACTTCTGCCGCGCCTTCTTCGACGTGCCCGACCTGCCGGTCCGTTTCCGGCCGAGCCACTTCCCCTTCACCGAACCCTCGATGGAGGTCGATATCGGCTGTTCGCGCGAGGGCGGCGAGCTGCGCATCGGCAATTTCGGGGACGGCGCGGACAACTGGCTCGAGATCATGGGCTCGGGCATGGTCCATCCGAAGGTGCTCGAATATGGCGGCATCGACACCGCGAAGTACCAGGGCTTCGCCTTCGGTATGGGGATCGACCGGATCGCGATGCTGAAGTACGGCATCCCCGACCTGCGCACCTTCTTCGACGCCGACATCCGCTGGCTGAAGCATTACGGCTTCGTGCCGCTGGCCGTGCCGTCGATGGTGAGGGGGCTGTGATGGGGGCGGCTCTCGCCACTCGCCCATGCTTCGAGACGCCTCGCGCGCGCGCTCGGCTTCTCAGCATGAGGCTCTCTCGTAATCCTCGTCCTGAGGAGCCGTCGGCAGACGGCGTCTCGAAGGGCGAGAACATCCGGGCTGTCGGGGGCGGGCGATGAAGTTCACCCTCTCCTGGCTGAAGGACCACCTCGAGACCGAGGCCTCGCTCGACGAGATCGTCGAGACGCTGATCCGCATCGGCCTCGAGGTCGATACGGTCGACGACCCCGGCGCGAAGCTTTCGGAGTTTCGTGTCGCCCACGTGATCGAGGCGGTCCAGCACCCTGACGCCGACCGGCTGCGCGTGTGCACCGTCGATACGGGCGAAGAGACGGTCCAGGTCGTGTGCGGCGCGCCCAACGCGCGCACCGGCATGAAGGGCGTGTTCGCGGCGGCGGGCACCTATGTTCCCGGCATCGACCTGGAGCTGAAGAAGACGAAGATCCGCGGGGTCGAGTCCAACGGCATGCTCGTGTCGGAACGCGAGATGGGCCTGTCGGACGAGCATGACGGCATCATCGAACTGCCCGAGGATGCGCCGCTCGGCACGCCCTTTGCGGCCGTTCTGGGCATCGACGACCCGGTCATCGACATCGAGCTGACCCCGAACCGGCCGGACTGCACCGGCGTGCGCGGCATCGCGCGCGACCTGGCCGCGGCCGGTCTCGGCACGCTCAAGCCGTTCGACATCGCTGCACCGGTGGACGGTGCCTACGACAGCCCGGTCTCGTGGCAGATCGCGGACGACGGCAATGCGTGCCCCTACGTGGTCGGCCGGCACTTCCGCGGCGTGAAGAACGGGCCGTCACCCAAATGGGTACAGGACCGGCTGCGTGCCGTGGGCCTGCGGCCGATCTCGGCGCTGGTCGATGTCACCAACTATGTCTCGCTCGATCTCGGCCGGCCGCTGCACGTGTTCGATGCGGGCAAGCTGGCGAACCGGACACTGACGATGCGCCGCGCGCGCGACGGCGAAAAATTCATGGCGCTGGTCGAGCGCGAGTACGAGCTCGATGCCGAGATGACCGTGATCGGCGACGGCGACACCGCCGAGGGCCTGGCCGGCGTCATGGGCGGGCTCGATTCCTCCTGTACCGAAGAGACCACCGAGGTGTTCCTCGAGGTGGCGTTGTTCGACCCGGTCTCGGTCGCGGCGACGGGCCGCAAGCTGCAGATCGAGTCCGACGCGCGCTATCGCTTCGAGCGCGGCCTCGACCCGGAATCGGCCGAGTGGGGCGCCGAGGTCGCGGCGCGCCTGATCCTCGAATTCTGCGGCGGCGAGGCGAGCAAGCCCACGAGCGCGGGCGCCATGCCGGCGTGGCAGCGCGACGTCGAACTGCGCGCCGACCGCGTGGCGACCCTGGCGGGCGCGGACATCGAAACCGGCCGGCAGGCCGAAATTCTCAACGACCTCGGTTTCGAGGTCACGCGCGAGAACAGCCGCATGGTCGCCGCGGTGCCGCCCTGGCGGCCCGATATCGGCGGCGAGGCCGACCTGGTCGAGGAGATCACCCGCATCGTCGGCTTCGATGCGATCCCGCCGGTCTCGCTGACGCGCGACAGCGCGCTGCCGTCGGTCGCGGTCACGCCCGCCCAGCGCCGCGCCGGCGCCGTTCGCCGGGCGCTGGCCGCCCAGGGGCTGGACGAGGCCGTCACCTGGGGGGGGGGGGGCTGGGGGGGGGGGGGGGGGGGGGGGGGGGGTGCGGGGGGGGGGGGGGGGGGGGGGGGGGGGGGGGGGGGGGGGGGGGGGGGG
>JAYPUG010000225.1:0-1698 GCA_038133965.1 Rhodospirillaceae bacterium
CGCACTGAACATCGACGTGAACCCGCTGGCCCTGGTCCGGCCCGAACTGGACACCGGCGTTCCCCATGGCGAGAAGCTGATGGCCTTCGCCGACGCCATCGTCGGCACTGACCGGGGCGCGCTGGACGAAGCGCGCGCGGCCATCGCCGATGCGCTGGGCGACGTGGCCGTGGCGGGGGCGGCGGCCATCGCCGCCAACTTCTCCAAGAACGACCGGGTCGCCAACGGCATCGGCATTCCCATCGACGAGATGGTGATGAAGATCACCGAGGACATCCGCGCCGAGCTGGGCCTGAACGAGTACAAGTCGGCGGAGAACACGTTCCGGCACCTTCGTTAAGAAGGCAGGATGCGCTATGGCGGAAACACAGGCGGGAACCCATTAATGCCGCCGCTTGCCCGGGTTTGCGTGGGTGTTTATGGACCCCCGCCTACGCGGGGGTGACGATTTGCCGGGCGTTGGCGTTTGCGGGAAATCAGTGCGCAGCGGCGCATCCGGCCGTGTTATATTAGCAGTAACGAATGTCCGCGGAGAGGCCCGTGCACGCCAGACGCTTCCTGATTGCGACCTCAATCGCCCTGGCGCTCGCCGGTCCGGCGGCGGCGGGTGCCCCGGACGACAAGCTCGCGGGGGCGATCACCGACAACACGCTCGTCTATCCCGGCGACGACGGGAAGGAAAACCTGATCCATTTCGGCAAGTACGGGAACTTCGACTGGTATTTCCCCTGCCAGATGGAGAGCGGCAGCTGGACGCTCGACCCCGACGGGACCTTGCACCTGACCTACGACAACAGCGATTTCGCGCCGCGCGACTATGCGCTGGCGCTCGACGGCCGCGACATCGCCATGGCCGACCCCGCGACGGGCGGCAGGACCGCCGCCGAGATCATCCGCGGCAACGTCCTGCCCTACACCTGAAAGGTCTATTGACCGCGCGGGGCGTGGTCACGGCAGGTTCTCGACACCCATCTCGTCATGCCCGGGCTCGACCCGGGCATCTCTTGCAACAGTGCCCTGGATGCGCGGATCAAGTCCGCGCATGACGAAGAATGCCTACCTTGCACCCGAGACGTTCACCTTGGTGCCGGCGATATACGACGCATCGTCGGACAGCAGGAACAGGATCGCGTTCGCGACTTCCGGCGCCTGGCCGACCCGCTTCATCGGCAGGTTCGGGCCGACGGCCTCGACCCGGCCTTCCGGCTGGATCTCGGTGTCGATCACGCCCGGGCTGACCGCGTTCACGCGGATGCCCTCGGCCGCGACCTCCTGGGCCATGCCCCAGTTCATGGAATCGATCGCGCCCTTGGACGCCGCGTAGGGCACGTTCACGCCCGCGCCGCCCAGGTGCGAGGCCGCCGACGACAGGTGCACGATCGCGCCGCCCTTGCCGCCGTTCTTCGTGGACATGCGCTTGATCGCCTCGCGCGAGCACACGAGCGTCGCGGTGATGTTCAGGCGCCACAGCTCCTCCAGCGCGTCCCAGTCGTCCAGCTCATCGACGCGCGCGTAGGGGCCGACGATGCCGGCGCTGTTCACCAGGTGGGTGACGGTGCCCAGCTCCTTGTCCGCCGTCTCGAACAGGCGGACGATGTCGGCCTCTTTCGTGATGTCGGCCACCACCGCTATGGCCATCGCACCGGAGGATTCGCAGGCTCCGACCACCTCGTCGGCGCGTTCAATTATGCCCACATA
>JAYPUG010000225.1:1708-4475 GCA_038133965.1 Rhodospirillaceae bacterium
GGCCCCGGCTGCCGCCGGTGACGATGAGCACGCGTGACATGGTGATCTCCCCCGTTTTCTTGCGAACTTGCGTTCGTGTCCTTCGCCATTCGCTTCGTGCATACCCGTTCGGCGGTTTCGGTTCAATCGCGCCCTTTGCGGGGCAGACCCGCCTGCGTCAGACTGCACGGCAACAAACCCGAACCGGAAGCAGGACAATGGCAGAAGACGATCTGAAGAGTTTCGACGTGGCGTTCGAGTGCGACGCGACCGGCGTGGGCCGCATGCGCTGCGAGATGGACGTGCGGCTGGTGGTGCCGGAGACGATCTCGTGGGAGATGGCGTCCGACGAGTACGGCTTTCACGGCGGCGACGGAAGTGCGCCGCTGCCCATCGCCTACTTCATCGCCGGGCTGACCTCCTGCCTGATGACCCAGATGCGCGCCTTCTCCAAGCGGCTGCGGGTCGACATCGAGAACCCGAAGATCTCGTGCCGCTGCGAGTGGGTGGCGACCCAGCGCGGCCGCGAGCCCTACGAGAGCGCGCCGAAGTCGATTGCCATGGACATCTCGTTTGACAGCGACGCCCCGCTGGAAGACCGGCTGCGCCTGATCGAGGCAGCCAAGAAGGGCTGCTTCATCGAGGCGATGCTGACGCCCCAGAACGAGATCACCCACCGGCTCAAGACCGAGGATGGCTGGGTGGATTGCTGACGAATCTTATCTTCGTCATGCCCGCGTAGGCGGCCATCCATAAACGCCGATGTTCGCCCGGGCATGCGGCCGTGTTTATGGGTTCCCGCCTTCGCGGGAACGACGACAATGGGTGTCTTTGCTAAACTCACGCCGAAACCGAAAACCGGATCCCGTTCCCATGCCCAGATTCGCTTCCTGCATCATGATGATGTTCGACGAGTACCCGCTGCCCGACCGCATCCAGGCTGCGGCCGATGTGGGCTTCACGGGTGTGGAGATCCAGCGCCCCTACGACCAGGACCTGGACGACCTCGCGAAGCGGCTGGACCGGGCGGGCGTGGAGTGCACGCTGCTGAACACGCCCTATGGCGACACGGACGCGACGAAGTTCGGCCGCGCGGCGGTGCCGGGCGAGGAGGCGAACTTCTTCGCCGACCTCGACACCGCGATGAACGCCGCCGATGCGCTGGGCTGCACTCGCATCCACGTGATGTCGGGCACGGTGCCGGCGGGCGGCGACCCGGCGGCGCACCGCCAGACGCTTCTGTCGAACATGCGCGCGGCGGCCGTGCGCGCCTCCGAACGGGGGATCACCCTGCACCTCGAGCCGCTGAACCACACCGACAATCCGGGCTACTTCCTGGTGGGGCAGGCGATGGGCCACGCGCTGGTCGAGGAGATCGGCATGGACAATGTGCTCGTCCAGTTCGACCTGTATCACACCCAGATGGCCGAGGGCTTCGTGTCGGACAAGATCGAGAAGTATCTCGCCAAGTCCGCCTACGTGCAGTTCGCCGGCGTGCCCGGCCGCCACGAGCCGAACTACGGCGAGATGAACTACCCGTTCCTGTTCGAGATGCTGGACGCCGCCGGATACGACGGCTGGGTCGGCGCGGAGTACAAGCCCCGCGCCGGCACCATCGAGGGGCTCGGCTGGGCGAAGGCGTACGGGATCGGGTAGGCGGAGCTACTTATCCCGCGACCACAGGATGTCGGTCGTGATCGAGCGCTCGTCGCGCATCTCCCAGCGCCCGGCATCGACCCGCGTCAGGAAGTCCCCGAGCATCTGGTTGAACAGCGCCGGCTCCTCCAGGTTGATGAGGTGGCCCGAGCGCGGCAGCAGCACCAGCGCGGACGAATGGATGTTCCGCTTCATGAACAGGCCGACGTCGAGGCACGGGTCGTCCTCGTCGCCGTTCATGATCAGCGTCGGCACCTTCAGCGCCTGCATCTCCTCCGCGAAGTCGTAGAGCGAGGGGCGTCCGCCCTGCACGGCGCGCATGGTGTTCGCCGAGCCCTTCGTCGAATGGTCGGCGAGTTCGGCCGCGAACGCCGCCCAGCCGCGCGGGTCCTTATTGGCATACTGCACGCGCGTCGGGCCGATAGCGTAGATCCTGGAGAACTCGGCCATCGTGTCGGCCTCGATCCGCCCGGCGACCTCCTTCGTCTCCTCCGCGAACTGCGCGTGCACGTCCGGGTGCGCGCCGTAGCCCGCGCCCGCGACCGTCAGCGAGAGAGCGCGGTCGGGATAGCGGAACCCGAAGTGCAGCGCGGCAAATCCTCCCATGGAGAGGCCCACGATGTGCGCCTTGTCGATCTTCAGTGCGTCGAGCACGGCGAGGATGTCGTCCACCGCGCGGAACTGGCCGTACATATCTACGTCCTCGGGCACGTCCGACGGCGGGTAGCCGCGCGCGTTGAACGCGATCGCGCGGTAGTTGCGCGCGAAGTGGCGCAGCTGCGGGTCCCAGCTGCGGATGTCGCCGCCGAACTCGTGGGCGAAGACGACGGGCGTGCCGCTGCCGTGTTCCTCGACCCAAAGCTTCACGCCGTCGTCGGTGGTGATATGGGGCATGTCTCTCTCCCTGCGTTTGAACATCCTCTGCCGAGCCAGTCGGAACATGAGGCTATCGCCCTCGCCCTTCGTGACGCCCACCTTCGCCAAAGGCTTCGGGGGGCTCCTCAGGGTGAGGGTCGGTTTCGGCTTCGGTTCTACTTCTTCTTTTCGAGGCTCGCGAGCAGCGCCTCGATTGCTTCGTCGTGCTCGGGCGTGTGGTGGGCCAGCGCCTGGAAGGCGGCGGCCATGTCGAGCA
>JAYPUG010000226.1:0-1313 GCA_038133965.1 Rhodospirillaceae bacterium
AGAAGAAGGGGCGCAAAGCATGTTTCGTACGGTCGTCATCAATAAATTTATTGGGTATTAGGTGTGCGCGATCTCCCTTCGACAACGGCCCTGAGCGCATTCGAAGTCTCGGCGCGGACCCTCAACTTCACCGAGGCGGCCCGCGAGCTGAACCTGACCCAGGGGGCGATCAGCCATCAGGTGAAGAATCTCGAGGATCGGCTCGGGGTGAAGCTGTTCCATCGCGATCGCCAGCGTTTGCGGCTGACCGAAAGCGGTGCGGCCTACCTGCCCTATGTGCGCGAGGCGATCGACCGGTTGCGTGCCGGGACGGAGTTTCTGGCGGCGCGCGCGGACAGCGGCATCCTGACGGTCAGCGTGTCGCCGAATTTCGCCGCCAAATGGCTGGTTCACCGGCTCGGCGATTTCATCGTCAACCACCCCGATATCGACCTGCGCATCAGCGCGTCGATCGATCACATCGACTTTGCACGCGACGACGTCGATATGGCGGTCCGCCACGGGACCGGCGACTGGCCGGATCTCGACGTCGTACCTCTGGCGCGCGAGGAAATCTTTCCTGTCTGCAGCCCGTCCCTGCTTCAATCGGGGCCGCCGCTCGACGCGCCCGCGGACCTCGCGGGGCATGTCCTGTTGCATGATCTCAGCCGCAATGACTGGCCGCTCTGGTTCGCGGCCGCCGGCGTCGAGCCGATCGACGTCTCGCGCGGGCCCCAGTTCGACCAGACGAGCATGGTGATCGATGCCGCCGTGGAAGGGCAGGGCGTGGCACTGGCGCGTCGTGTTCTGGCTGCACGCGACATGGTTGCCGGACGGCTGGTGCGCCTCTTCGATGTCGCGTTACCCGCGCCCTACGGCTATTTCATCGTCTGCCCGAAACCCTGGGCGGAGCTGCCCAAGATCACGCGTTTCCGGCAATGGCTGGTCGAAGAGGCGGAATCCGATATTCGAAAGCTAGGTGGTCCAAAATGAGTCTGTGGCGAAGCTACTGGCCACCAGCGAAGCGACACTCGGTAGCGCGGTCTCAAAACACACAACACACAGGTCAAATAGAAATATTTCCCACCGACATTCGCGTAGAACCGCGCTATGTTGCATAAAACAGGGAGAGTTCGATGACCGATTCCAAACACCCCGAGACCCTTGCCCTGCATGCGGGGCACCGCGCCGATCCGACGACCGGCTCCGTCGCCGTCCCGATTCATCAGACGACGAGCTACCAGTTCCGTGACACCGAGCACGCCGGGAACCTCTTCGCGCTCAAGGAACTGGGGAACATCTACACCCGGATCATGAATCCGACGGTCGATGTG
>JAYPUG010000226.1:1323-4472 GCA_038133965.1 Rhodospirillaceae bacterium
CTTGAGCAGCGGCTCGCGGCGATCGAAGGCGGCGTGGCGGCGCTCGGCCTGTCGTCGGGCCAGGCCGCATCGATGTTCTCGGTGATGAACATCGCGCGTGCGGGCGACAATTTCGTGTGCTCGACCGACATCTATGGCGGCACCTGGAACCTGTTCAAGAACACGATGGGCGACATGGGGGTCGAGGTCCGCTTCGTCGATCCGGCCGATCCGGAAGCCTTCCGCGCCGCGACGGACGACAAGACCCGCGCCTACTACGCCGAGACCCTGCCGAACCCGAAGCTGGAGGTGTTCCCGATCGGCGAGGTCGCTGCGATCGGCCGCGAGCTGCTGTGCCGACCGTTCGACCATGGGGCTGCCATCGTCATGTACTCGACGACCAAGTACATCGGCGGCCACGGCACCTCCATCGGCGGCGTGCTGATCGATGGCGGCAATTTCGACTGGGAGGCTCATGCGGACCGCTTCCCGCTCCTCAACCAGCCCGACCCCAGCTATCACGGTGCCGTCTGGACCGAGGCGGTGAAGCCGCTCGGCCCCATCGCCTACATCATCAAGGCGCGCGTGACGCTGCTGCGCGACATCGGTGCGGCAATGTCACCCATGAACGCGTTCCAGTTCCTTCAGGGTCTCGAAACATTGCCGTTGCGCATGGAACGCCATTGCGAGAATGCCGCGAAGGTTGCCGAGTTCCTGTCCGGGCACGACAAGATCGAATCGGTGATCTATCCCGGGCTGATGGAAGGCGAGGCACGTCGGCGCGCCGATGCTTACCTCAACGGCGGAATGGGTGCGCTGATGGGCGTGATCCTGAAGGGCGGCGACGAAGCGGGCCGAAAGTTCATCGACGGGCTGGAGTTGCTCTACCACGTGGCGAACATTGGCGATGCCCGGTCGCTGGCGATCCATCCTGCCTCGACGACCCACAGCCAGCTCGATGCGGACGAGCTTCTTCAGGCGGGAGTGACGCCCGGGTATGTCCGCCTTTCGATCGGTATCGAGCATTCGGATGACATCATTGCGGATATCGATCAGGCCCTTGCCGGAGCTTGATTCAAGGGCGCAGCCATCCCGTATAGCGGGAAAATGCACGGTTTTTTGCCGATTACTAACTTGGTGTTAACCCCCGGTTCCTAGGATTGCTGCGACCGCAGGAACCGGGGCGCAAACGTGCGATTTTCGGAAGACAGGGTGCATTCGACGCGATTGGCTGCACAGACGATGGCTCGTCTGGCGGAACTCGCAATCCCGCCGAATCCGGAAAACTTCATGGTCTGGTACACTTACTTCAGCGGTAAGGATCCGGATTTCAGCCACATGATCGATCGTCTGATCGATGTGGGCGACGAGTTTTCTCCGGAATGCTGCAATTCGCTCTACGCGCGATGCGTCGCGTTCAATGGTACCGACGCAGAGAATGACCGAGATGCCGCGTTGATGAATGTCAGCGGTGAAATCGAGCATTCGGTCGAATCTGTGATGGAGGCGTTGGAACAGGCCGGTGCGGATGCAAAGCGGTATGGCGAAGCCCTGGCGAACGCCGATGGGGTGCTGGCCAATGCGGATGCTGCAGAACAGGTGCGCAGCGTGGTGTCCGATCTGGTGAGTGAGACCCACCGCATTGCCGTCCAGAACCAGAAGGTGAACGAGCGTCTGGAGCAGTCGAACCGCGAGATCGCGGATCTTCAGGTTCGGCTTGCGGAGATTCAGACCGAAGCGATGAGCGATGCCCTGACGGGCCTGCAAAACCGTCGTGCATTCGACGAACAGCTGCGCCAGAGCACCGCCGAGGCCAAAAGCGACGGCGCGCCGTTGTCGCTGGTCATGTTCGACATCGATCACTTCAAGGCGTTCAATGACACGCATGGCCACCAGCTTGGAGATCAGGTGCTGCGGCTCGTGGCCGGCTGCCTGAAGGATTGTACGAAGGGGCGCGATACGCCGGCCCGCTATGGCGGCGAGGAATTCGCCATCATTCTGCCGGGAGCGGATGTGGACGGCGCAATTGCCGTTGCGAACCAGGTGCGCGAGACAGTTGCCGGCAAGCGGATCACAAGGAAATCGACGAAGGAGTCGCTGGGAACGGTGACGCTTTCCGGCGGTGCTGCGGCCTACCGGCCGGGCGAACCGCTCGAGGATCTGATCGCGCGCGCGGATGCAGCTCTCTATGCTGCCAAGGAATCGGGGCGCAACAGGGTCATGGCGCATTCCGACAAGATGAACCTGCGGGTGGTGGGCGGCAACGACGTCGCCTGAACCGGCGAGTGCCAGTTTCCTGACGAAACGCGAATCTGCGTGCTAAAAGGCGGGCGATCGGGTCGCCGTCTGGAGGGAAACCCGTGCGTCCACCATTGGTCGTCCGAACACGTCTGAGATTGCGCCGTATCCTGCGCAATGACCATTTGTTGCTGGCTGCCTTGGCGCTGATCGTCGGTGCGGCGTCCGCCTACGGCACGTTCCTGTTTCGCCTCGGGATCGATTTTCTACAGGAAGCTTCGTTCGGTTTCGCGCTCAACGAAACGATGCCGACGACCGACGTACTTGCCTGGTGGCACATCATCCTGGTGCCGACCCTTGGTGGCCTGTTCGTCGGCTTGTTCCTGCACTTCGCAAATGGCGGCGAACGCGCCCACACCATTGCGCAGGTGATTGAGGCGTCCGCGCTACGTGGCGGCCAGATCACGCCGCGCGCCGGCCTGACCTCGTTTGTGGCGCATGGTGTTTCGCTGGCTGTGGGATCGTCGGGCGGTCGCGAGGGTCCACTGGTCCACTTTGGCGCGGCGCTGGGGTCGTGGACCTCAAACAGGCTGCATCTCAGCCGAACGCAGAGCAGGACGCTGCTGGGATGTGGCGTCGCGGCGGCGATCGGTTCGCTGTTCAATGCGCCCGTCGCCGGTGCTGTGTTCGCCATCGAGGTGGTGGTTGGGAACCTGTCGCTTGCCGCCGCCGCGCCCATCTTCGTGGCTGCGGTCACGGGCACCGCGATCGGCCGCTTCTACTTCGGTTCGGAGCCGTCCTTCACCGTCCCCCATCACGAACTGATCTCGCTGTGGGAGTTCCCCGCGTTCATGCTTCTGGGGGTGGTGTGCGCGGTTGTGGCGATCGCGTTCATGCGCACGGTGTTCGTGGTCGATGACGCGGTGTCGCGC
>JAYPUG010000227.1:0-3147 GCA_038133965.1 Rhodospirillaceae bacterium
GAACCATGTGCATCTGGAGACGACAGCGGCGGCGGCGAATGCCGGGAAGCACGTGTTCCTCGACAAGCCCGTCGCGAACACGGTCAGCGATGCGCGGCAGATCACCCAGGTCTGCGCCGATGGGGGGGTGACCCTGGCCGTCGGCTACCAGCGCCGCCGGGAGAATCATTTCCGCTGGATCCAGGAGCGCAACGCGGCGGGGGAGTTCGGAAACCTGGTCCAGGCCGAGGCGACCATCAGCCGCGACCGTGCCGGGCAGTTCGAACTCGGCCACTGGCGCTACACCGCCGAGGGCATGCCGGGCGGCGTCATGCTGCAGATCGGCCTGCACTATGTCGATGTGCTCATGATGCTCCTGGGGCCGGTCGAGAGTGTCTCGGGCATGGCCTCCCAGCTGGTCCTGCCGGGCGACAACCCGGACGTCGGCACGCTGATGATGAAGCACGAGAACGGCGCGGTTTCGTCGCTTTCGACGAGTTATGCGTCGGCGTCCGAGTACTACCTGATGAACATCTACGGCAAGAAGATGAGCGCGTTCTACATCCTGTTCGACGGGCTGCGCTGCCTGAAACAGGGCGACACGCACCAGGAGCCGGTATCGGTCGAGAAGAACGACACGCTGGCCGAGCAACTCGTCGAATGGGCCAATGCGGCCGACAGCGGGAGCGCGCCGGAAGTGGGCGGTGAAAGCGCCATGACCTCGCTGGCCGTCGTGAAGGCGGGCATCCGCTCCGTTGCCGAGGGTCGTCAGGTGAGCGTGGCGGAGATTCTCGCCTCCGGCGAATAGGCCGCAATAAGCGGCTGAGATCGCCTACCGGCAGTCCACCGACAGGTGGACCCACAGGACGAGCGTTCCCGCGCTCACGACCTGTGCGAAGCATGTGCCGTCGATTTCGGACATGGACGCCGGTCGCGTGCCGGGGACGGCCTGCTGGCCGCTGACCACCTTGAGGCGGTCGGCCGTCGCCATGTCCCCGGCGCGCACGTCGCGGGTCACGTAGATCCCGGGTTCGGATGGCGCAATATCGAGGTCGCCTTCGGGCGACAGGAAGCCGACAGCGCCGACCACGATCAGGGCCACGACAGCCAGCGCGGCAACGACGACCCGGCGTTTGCGCCGTGTCGTCGACGCGGGTGCCGGTTTCGGTTCGGGTTCAGGTTCGGCTTCTGGTTTCTGTTCTGGTGCGGGTTCCGGGGCCGGCTCGGGTTCGGGCTCCGGCACTGGCTCGGGTTCCGGATCGGACGCGGGCACAGGCTCCGGATTGGGCGGTGCGGTGTCCGTCTCCGCTGGCTCCGTCGTGCTGTCACTCGGTGCGTCCCATGGCCCGCGCGCGGGATCGGAATCCTGCTCGGGAGCGGATTCCGGCCCCTCCGCGTGTTCCGGTTTGCGCGCAACGACCGGCGCTTCGGAGAACAGCTCCGCGCGCCACTCCTCGACCGATTTCGGCCGGTCGCGGCTGAACACGGCGAGCCCGTGATCGATGGCGGCCAGGAATGCGGGCGTGTAGGTGCCACGCGCGGCCTGGGCGGCGGGGGTGCAGGCATCCTCCTCGACCCGGTCGGGCGCCTCGGGCGGAAGCCCGCCCGTCACCGATTCATAGAGCACGACGGCGAGCGAATAGATGTCGGTCCAGGGACCCTGGCGCGCCGAATCGGTCGAGCTCTGTTCGATCGGGGCGTAGGACTGCTTGTACACCCGGTCGTGGAGCCGGGTGTGGGATTCGACGAGGTTTCGTGCCGACCCGAAATCGATCAGAACAGGCGTGTCGTCATCCTCGATCAGGATGTTCGAGGGCGTGA
This sequence comes from Rhodospirillaceae bacterium, assembly GCA_038133965.1. Taxonomy (GTDB): domain Bacteria; phylum Pseudomonadota; class Alphaproteobacteria; order UBA6615; family UBA6615; genus JAYPUG01. The sequence goes on from JAYPUG010000227.1 coordinate 1,801, forward strand.
GATCGCGGTGGATCATGTCCTGGCCATGAACGACGGCCAGCCCGTCCAGGATTCCCCCGAGCCAGCGCTTCAGCAGCTCCTCTGGAACCACGCGGTGATCCTCGAGATACTCGCTGAGCGGATAGCCCTCGATGAAGTCCTGGACCATGTAGGCGGTGCCGTGCTCCTCGAAGAGCATGCGGACGCGCACGATCGAATAGTTCCGCGGGTTCGCCTGGCGTAGCGCCGCGAGGGTCCGGGCCTCGTCGATGAAGCGCTGACGTCCCCATTCGAAGGAATCCGTATCGCGCGGCGTCCGTGCCGAGATCGTGTGTTCGCCCGGCCGACGGAGTGCGATGTCGCTCGGGTAGTACTCCTTGATCGCGACGGGCTCCTGCAAATCGTCGGCCCAGGCGCGGTACGTCACGCCGAAGCCGCCGCGCCCGAGCACCCCGTCGATCCGGAAGTTCCCGAGCCAGTAGCCGACCGGGAGGATATCGTCCGAACGATCCGTATCCGATGTGTCCGACATGTCGAGCGCGATACCGTGGATAGACTGATGTGCTGCCGATCAGCGGGGCATGACGAACATGCGGACCAGACCCTCTGAGTGCGGGTCCACGGGTTCGTAGGTGTCCATCGCCTTGCCGACGATGGCCCCTGTCGCACGCGCGGGGTCGCCGGCGCGCATCGCCACGCCGGGCTCCGACGATGCCACGAGCAGGTCGCCCGGGCCGATCGGTCCCCCCTCCGCCGTGACGCGCACGAAGACCTGGCCCATGAGTGCGATCGACAAATCCGACGTGCCGTCCTCGCGGGACCCGATTGCGAGCGCCGATTTCAGGCCACCGGCACCGCTGATGACGCCAACGACACGCGGATCGTAGGCGCCCCCGGATGGCCGGGTTGCACCGCTCACGGCGGCGTCTGCCGACATGACCGTGCCGGGCACAACGCCTTCACGCGTCGCCAGTTCGAAGACCTCGGAATAATCGTGGACCCGTGTCCCCCCCACCTGGATGTGCCCGTCGCCCTGTTCGTCGGAGGCCAGAATCACGGCGACGTCTTCGGCGAGATTGCGCACGATGACGATGCCGCCGTCTTCGTCGACGCCGGCCTGGACCAGCGTTTTGCCTGTCGTGTCGTTGATGCGGATGCGGCCGCCGTCGGAGTTCGTGTCGAACAGGACCCTCGGCGCACCCTCGGCATCGTTCAGCTCCATATAGCCGCCGCCGTCCTGCGCCTCGAACCAGAGCGAGGAGGTTTCGGAATCCTTCGAGAGGATGAGCAAGCCGCCGTCGTCGCCGCTGACGCCCATCAGCACGCGGTTTTCCCTCTGCGGGTTGTTCACCAGAAGGAGCCCGCCAT
>JAYPUG010000227.1:3157-4452 GCA_038133965.1 Rhodospirillaceae bacterium
CATCGGAGTCGAGTTCCAGATTGCCCGATGCGATGTTCAGGTCTTCGAGGTTGCCCGGAATCGCGCCGCCACCGCTCGAACCGCCCGGTCCACGCTCACCGCGCGGTCCCGGCGGTCCAGCAGGTCCTTGCGGTCCGACGGGGCCCTGCGGACCGGCCGGGCCGCGTGCGCCCGTGCCGTCCTCGAGCCGTGCCACCATCCGGCGCAACTGGTCGATCTCGCTCTGCAGGCGGTCGAGCCGATCGGGCAGGGTTTCGAGGCGCGACTGCGCCAAAGCCGGTGCGGCAAAGAGCACGCCCGTTGCGACGAGAGCCGCGACGAAAGTCTTCATGTGTGTTTCCTCCCCCGGAGCCACGCGCGATGCACGAGGCGCCCCGCCGCGTCGGCCTTGTCCCCTGAAATCATTATCCGCCCTTACCGGGTTCCAGACAAACCGCCGCGACGATCACCGAGGCGTTGTCCTGCCCCGGGACCGCTGCGGCGGTGACCGCATCGAGAATGGCCTGCGCACCGGCCACGGGGTCTCCGGCCTGTTCCCCGACGAGTGCCGCGAGGCGGGGCCCGTCGATGGACAGGACCCCGTCGCTGGCCAGCACGACAACATCGCCTTCTTGCAGCATGACGGGTTCCGTCGGCAGGTCGATGTCGTCGGGCGGATCGTCGCCGGTCAGGGCCGAGAACAGGGTGCTGGCGGGCAGGTCGGAGAGTTCTCCGGCCTCGCTCTCTCGCCCTTCGGCCTGCATGCGCGCGATCATGCCGCCCACGGAATGATCGGCATTGATGCGCCGGCACGCGCCGTCGCGGACCAGCCAGAGGATCGAATCGCCGACACTCACATGGTGCAGTGTGTCGCCCGAGATGTGTGCGGCCACGAGGGTCGTGCCGAGTCCGTGCAGATAGGGGTTGTTGGCAACCTGGCGGACGAGGGCGTCATGAGCCGCCTGGAGTGCGGCGATCAGGGCGCCTGAAATGTCACCGTCCTGCGGTGCGAAGGAACTCGCAAAGACGGTGGCAGCTGTCTCGCTGGCCAGCGCGCCACCGCGGCGCCCGCCCATGCCGTCGCAAACGACGGCCCGTGCGTCCCGATCGCCGGGCCCGGGACAGTCGATGACGATGAAATCCTCCTGCGCGTCACGCTCACCCTGGATCTGTCCGCCGGCGATCCAGCCGGTTTGTGGCCCGGTGATGCTGTGGTTCTCGCCGCCCATGTCCCTTCCGTTCAACTGCCCTGAGCGGGAAGCCTAGCATCATACGACGCGGAGACCAGCGTTCGGCCGACTGCCGTGTTGCCCGCG
>JAYPUG010000228.1:0-917 GCA_038133965.1 Rhodospirillaceae bacterium
TCTCTCGGGCGCGATCAGCGGCCCGTCGATCGCGCGGGGCACCAGCTTCTTCAAGGACAGCCTGGGCAAACGGATATTAGCCGAGGGCATCGAGGTGGTGGACGACCCCCACCGGATGCGTGGCCTGCGGTCGAAGCCGTTCGACGCGGAAGGCATTGCCAACGCGCGTCGCGCGATCGTCGAGGATGGCGTGCTCACCACATGGTTGCTCGATCTTGCATCCGCCCGCCAGCTCGGCCTGGAGACGACGGGGCATGCCAGCCGGGGCACATCGGGCCCGCCATCGCCGTCGGCCACGAACCTCCACCTCGCGCCGGGAACCGCCACGCCGGCCGAACTCATGGCGGACATCAAGGCGGGCCTCTATGTGACCGCGCTGATGGGGATGGGCGTCAACGGCGTGACTGGTGACTACAGCCGCGGCGCATCCGGTTTCTGGATCGAGGACGGCGAGATCGCCTTCCCGGTCGGCGAAATGACGATCGCGGGAAACCTGACCGACATGTACGCAGCGCTGGTCCCGGCGAACGATCTGGAGTTCCGCTACGGCACCAACAGCCCGACGGTACGCATCGACGGCATGACGGTGGCGGGCGCTGCGGACTGACCGGTTCGCAGCTCAGACGGGCACGAGCACGGAAAGCGCGGACGGGGTAACCGTGATTCGCATCGGCAGCGCGCCCACGATGTCGCCGTCCCCCTGAACCGGTTCATACTCGGCGCAGCCCGGACCGGCCTCGACCGTGACTTCCTCGGCCGAAACGATCTCGAAATCCTTGAAGCGTGCAAGCCGGCCGCTCAGCATCCCCCAGAGATAACGCAGCGCGTGCCATCGGCCGGTACGGTGAAAGAGACACACCTGCAGATCGGGCACGTCCAGCGACGCATCGGGTGCGACCACGTAGGGGCCGCCGTAG
>JAYPUG010000228.1:927-4444 GCA_038133965.1 Rhodospirillaceae bacterium
CGTTTGCGACGACCACGGACGCCACGACCTCCTCTCGTCCGGCCAGGCGAACACGGTAGGTGCGCGGCCTGTAGGTAAGCAGCTGCGCCAGCGAGGACACGACATAGGCGAGCTTCCCGAACCGCCGCTTGATGCGCGGATCGACCTTGTCCACCACATGGGCGTCGAACCCGATGCCGGCCATCATCGTGAAGTAGCGGCCCGCGGCGCACCCCAACGCGATTCGGCGTGCGACACCGGCACCGATGATTCCGGCAACCGTCGCGGGCGAAGACGGATCTATCCCCAGTTCACGTGCCAGCACATTCGCGGTTCCAAGCGGAACGAGGCCGAGCGTGCAGTAATCCTCCCGCGCGCGCAGGCCGTTAACGATCTCGTTGATCGTCCCGTCGCCGCCTGCGGCGATCACCGTCCGACAGCCGACCGCGGAACGCGCCAACCGGTCGGCGTCACGCGGCGCCGTCGTTTCGCACACGGTGACGGCCGTGCCGGAACCGCGGATCGCGCCGAGCGTCGCGAGCAGCCGCTTGTGGCGCCCCGGACCGGCCGTCGGATTGAAGATCAGCAGACAGTTTTCCATGGAATCGTGTTCCGGCCAGGGCACCGCCGCGACGACGGCTCGAATCCGGAGAACAAGCACGCCGTTTGTTACAGTTCGATTTATTCGATATTACAATAATATTACAGTATATATGTCGGTTAATCAATATTTTGTCTTGATTATTACTTATCATCGTATATGTAGGCCCCAGTGCAACTTCGGTCGGGCGATTCATGAGCGTCGAAACCCTGGTCCACCGCTACCGGACGATCTGGATTTCCGACATCCATCTCGGCACACGCGGCTGCAAGGCCGAGTACCTGCTCGACTTCCTGAAGCACACCGATTCCGACACGCTGTTCCTCGTCGGCGACATCGTCGATGGCTGGCGGCTGAAGAAGTCCTGGTACTGCCCGCAAGCCCACAACGACGTTGTCCAGAAGCTCCTGCGCAAGGCGCGCAAGGGGACCCGCGTGATCTACGTGCCCGGCAACCATGACGAGGTGCTGCGCGACTACACCGAGATGGTCTTCGGCGGCGTCACCCTGAAGACCGAGGCCTATCATGTCACCGCGGACGGGAAGCGGTTGTGGATCACCCATGGTGACCAGTTCGACGCAGTCGTGCGCTATGCGCGCTGGCTCGCTCTTGTCGGCGACTGGGCCTACAACATGGTCCAGGGCATCAACTACTGGATGAACCAGTTCCGACGCCTCCTGGGTTTCCGCTACTGGTCGCTCTCGCAGTTCCTCAAGCACCGGGTGAAGAACGCCGTCCAGTACGTCAGCCGTTTTGAGGAAGTGGTGGCCGAGGAAGCACGCAAGCGCGGTGCGGACGGCGTGGTGTGCGGCCACATCCATCATGCCGAGATGCGCGACTTCGACGGCATTCTCTACTGCAACGACGGCGACTGGGTTGAAAGCTGTACCGCGCTGGTCGAGCACCGCAACGGCCAGCTCGAGATCCTCAACTGGGCTGATGTCCGCCAGCTCTCGCTGGCGCTGCGCTGACGCGATGCGGATCGTCCTCGCGAGCGACGCGTGGTTCCCGCAAGTAAACGGCGTCGTGCGCACGCTGAGCACGGTGGTCGAACGGCTGCGCGACGACGGGCATGAGGTCCTGACCATCACGCCCGAGCAGTTCCGCACGATCCCCTGTCCGACCTATCCGGAGATTCGCCTCGCGCTGCGCCCCGGCAGGAAGACGCGCAGCCTGTTTCGCGAGTTCCGGCCCGACGCGGTCCACATTGCCACCGAAGGCCCCATCGGCCAGGCAGCCTTCCGCGCGTGCCGCGATGCCGGGCTGCCCTTCACCACCTCGTTCCACACCAAGTTCCCCGAATACATCCATGCGCGTGCGCGGGTGCCCGTCTCCTGGACATATGCCTGGCTCCGCAGGTTTCACGGCCGTGCGGTGCGGGTCATGGTCACGACCGAGACAATCGACCGCGAACTTCGGGACTGGGGGTTCGACAATACGGTGGTCTGGACGCGCGGCGTCGATACCGGCCTGTTCCGCCCCCGCCACGAAGGGGAGTGGCCGGAACGTATGCGGAGCCTCGAACGTCCGATCCAGCTCTATACGGGCCGGGTCGCGGTGGAGAAGAACCTTGCCGCGTTTCTCGCGCTCGATACGCCCGGTACCAAGGTCATTGTCGGCGACGGACCCCAGCGCGCCGAACTCGAAGCGAAGTTCCCCGACGCCGTCTTCGTCGGCGAGAAGCACGGCGAAGAGCTTGCCTGCCATTTTGCAGCTGCGGACGTGTTCGTGTTCCCGAGCCTGACCGACACCTTCGGCCTCGTCCTGCTCGAAGCACTGGCGAGCGGCATTCCCGTCGCCGCTTTCCCCGTACCCGGCCCGCTCGATGTCGTCGGCCATGACGGTCCCGGCTGCCTCGACGCAGATCTCGGACATGCCGTGACCCGGGCGCTTGCAACTTCCGATCCGGAGCGTTGCCGCACGCACGCGCTCGGCTTTTCCTGGGAACGCTGTGTCGAGCTGTTCGTGTCCTACCTGGCCCCTGTCGCGGACCCGGCCCTCGAGGCGGCCGAATAGTCGGCCGCGTCAGACCGCGAGCGGAACCGGCTGGTCGGCGGGTGGATCCACTTCGAACGCATTCGTGGTGCAGCAGGTCATCACGAACTGGCCCGTCGCCGCGACGAGCGAGATCAGGGCCGGCTCTCCCATCACGTCCAGCGCGCCGGCGTAGGACGCGTCCGACAGCGAATTCTTCTCCATGAGTTCGCGCGCGACCTCATAGCAGATGCGTTCGCGCGCATCGTCCAGTGCGGGCACCGCACGCGCGTTGATGGCATCCACGACCTCACGATCGATGCCGGCGGCGAGCGCGTTGCGCGACTGCGCGAACCACGGATAGCGCGCATCCCAATGCCGGGCGACGACCATGAGCACGATCAGCCGCTCGCGCGTCGTCAGAGGCCCTGCGCCCACCGCGGCCCGGAATTCCTGCGCCTTTTCGAACAGTTCCGGAAGGCGGATATAGGCATAAAACGGGCCGCCGACCGGGCCGCCGGATTCCTTGGCGGCGTCATAGACGCGCGCCTGATCGGCGTCCATGTCGTCGCGGTCGATGATGGCAATGCGGGTCATTTCCTGTCCTCCCCAGATGTCGGCACTCGGTTCCGTGGCGCGGTCAGGCGTCCTTGCGCACGACCATCCACATGTTGTCGGAAAGCGGGAACCGGTCGAAGAAATCAAAGCCGACCGGCGTCAGGCCGGCGTCGGCGACCATCGTGCTCAGGCTCGCGGGCGTGAAATGATTCACATGTCCGGGGAACCGGAAGCCGCACCAGCGCGAGCCCATGACGCGCCGGTTCACGCTGGCGAAGTTCGGCACCTTGATGATCGCAACGCCGCCGGGTTTCAGCACGCGGGCAGCATGGGTGAGAAGTGCGACCGGCTGGTGCTCATGCTCGAGGAACGAGCGCATCAGCACGCCGCTGACCGTGCCCGCCT
>JAYPUG010000229.1:0-4444 GCA_038133965.1 Rhodospirillaceae bacterium
CGAGTTCCTCGTCGATCTTGTCGAGCACGGGGCCGATGGTCGGCCAGTCGAACCCGCCCCGGGCCGCCCGCTTCTGCAGCTTCTCGGCGCGGGTGACGGCGGGCAGGGTGGGGGGGACATCGTCGAGCAGGCTCGGCGCGGTGCCGCGCGTCTGCGCCTTGCGCGCGCGTTCCTCGGCCTTCTGACCCTCCCAGGAATCGCGCAGGCTTGTGCCCGGTTCATGGTTCTCGCGATCGAAGACATGCGGGTGCCGGCGCACCAGCTTGTCGGCGATGGCGCCGGCCACGTCCTCGAAGTCGAACGATCGCTCCTCCTCGGCCATGCGCGCGTGGAACACGACCTGGAGCAGGAGATCGCCGAGTTCCTCGCGCAGCGCATCGCGGTCGTCGCGCTCGATCGCATCGGCGACCTCGTAGGCCTCCTCGACCGTATAGGGGGCGATCGATCGGAAGTCCTGCTCCACGTCCCACGGGCAGCCCTCGGTCGGGTGCCGCAGGCGGGCCATGATCGCGATCAGCCGGTCGATGTTGCGCTCCGCCATGTCCACCTCCGCTCGGCCGGGCCACGTGGCGACCCTAGACCGGTTGGAGAGTCGATGGAACGCGCGAGGCTATTGCGCCAGGCGCAGGTTCGTCAGCTCGTTGCCGATCTCGTGGAACACGTCCTGCCGGTCGTCGTTCGACGGTGAGTCGAAATAGTGTGCCGGCGAGGTCGCGCAACTCCGGTAGAGATTCTGGGTGGCGGTGTTGCTGAGCCGGAAGGTGATGGCGAAGATGATGATGCCTTGCGACTTCATCGCGTTGCACACGGTGAGCATGCGGTTGTTGATATCGGTCGTCGCCGCGCCGCCGTTGGTCGTGCCGAGGCGTCCTTCGCTGACCCGCTCGTAGGCGGTGTAGTCGGCGTCACGATTGTTCGGCAGGCCGGTCGGCCAGTCGTACCACTGGTTGACGCCGTCGGTGAGCATGATCGCCACCTTGTCCATGAGCGGCGTGTCGTAATCGAGCGGCAGTTCCGAGGGCGTCGCGCCGCCCCACATGCCCTGCCAGGTGGGCGACAGGATGCGCCAGCCCCAGGCCAGGCCGAGGTTGGCCATCGTGCCGCCGCGGTGCCACGGTTGCATCTCGTCGATGGCGGCATGCACCGTCGATTTCTCGGCTGCCAGCGGCGTGATGGCCGGCCCACAACCCAGGTTGGGGCCGAGCCCGTCATTCTGTGCGCCGTTGGAGGGCGCATAGACCCCGCTGGTCGACGGCCAGTACTGGTGGACGAAGGCTTCGGTCGTCGGTCTGGTCGTAGGGGGCGTTGCGGGCCTCCACGCAGCCCTTCCACGAAATCGGCGTCAGGGCCTGCCAGTCCGTCGGGTTGATGTCGGGTTGTGCCCCCGTGTTGACCTGCAGGGGCCGATAGGGAATTCCGGCCCACGATGCGAAATCGTCGACGGCATAGCTGGTCGCGCCGTCCCAGGCGGGCGGCAGGTAATCGGCCGGGTCGTATGCCGCGAACCAAGCCGTGTGTGCGGATCCGATGTTCACGGTCGCGGCATAGGGGACCAGCCCTACCCAGAAGTCGTTCACCGTCTCGTCGTCGCCATACAGGATGTCGATCAGGTCGTGCGCCGCGCTCTTTATGGCGTCCATCTTGCCGCCCGAGCGCATCGAGCCGGTGTTGTTCATGATCAGCGCCAGCTCCATGCCGCGCACCGCCCGGTGGACGACGGTGCGGGCGCTGACGGTGATGTCCTGGAAGCCGAGCACCTGCATGAACGAGGTCGGCACCGAGGCCGACGCCGTGAGCGTCAACAGCCCTTCGTTCTCGTCGGCATTGATGTCCGGGCCGGTGACCGTGGATTCGAGATAGCCTTGCGGAAAGTTCGCATCGAAGAACTGAACGATGTCGGCGTCGCGGTCGGGCTCGAGCATGGCGCGGCCGCCGGCGATGCCCGCCGCGTCGAGCGCCTGGTGCAACTTGGTCTTGACCTTGTATCCCCGCGCGGCGTCGGTCGCCAGGCCGACGAAGCCGACCAGCGGGACGATCCCGACGGCGACGAACGCGGCCACCGCGCCGCGCTTTCCGATATCGAGGCGCGCCACGCCGGTGCGCTCGATGCCGAAGTCGAGAACGTGGATGCGGCCTGGGCGCTGCTGCGCGGCCTCGAACGGGTCTGGTCCGACGCAATTCAGTTCGGCTAGCCCGCGGCCACCCCTAGATATCCAGCGCTTTCAAGCGGGCGGCTATGCCGCCCGTCTTGCTGTGTGCTGTCGCGAATGGTCCAATCGCACGCGAACCATAAGGGGAGGCGGCAGTGATATCTCTTGAGGGCAAGCGGGCGCTGATAACGGGTGGTGGCAGCGGGATCGGTGCGACAACGGCCGGTGTTCTGCGCGATCTTGGGGCGTCGGTGGCGCTGGCGGACATCAACACCGAAGGGCTCGCGGCCGAAAGCGCGGAACTGGGCGATTGCCCCACATTCGAATGCGACGTTGCGGTGGAAGCGCAGGCCGAGGCCACGGTACGGGCGGCCGCCGATGCACTCGGCGGGCTCGACATTGCGGTGAATGCCGCAGGCATCGTCGATGAGGTGAAGTACGCGCTCGAGCGCGACATGGAACCCTGGCAGCGCCTCCTGGATGTGAATTTCCGGGGCACGTACCAGATCTGCCGGGCGGCGGCGCGCATCATGGTGCCGCAGAAATCCGGCGCGATTGTCAACATCGCCTCGGTCAACGGCCCTGGGGGATGGCCGCGGCGCACGGCCTATGGCCCGTCGAAGGCCGCGATCATCGCGCTGACCAAGGAACTGGCTTGTGAATGGAGCCCGCAGGGCGTGCGGGTGAACGCCGTCGGGCCCGGTTACGTGGCGACACCGATGATCCAGGGGCTGATTGATACCGACAAGATCGATACCGACCGTCTCAACGCGCGGACGCCGCTGGGCCGTCTGGCCGCAACCGAGGAAATCGGGCGCGCCATCGCCTTTCTGGCCTCGGACTGGGCGTCCTACATCACCGGCGAGACCCTGTTTGTCGATGGCGGCTGGATGGCCTATGGCGGAGCAGGGGACGTGAAGACGTTCTAGAGCGCCTTTACCGGCGGTTCGACCGCGCCACCTTTTCGGCCCAGGCCGAACTGGTGTCGATGATCGCGGGCAGTTCCTTCGGTAGCTCCCGGTCCACGGTCGAATAGACGAAGAGGTAGGCGACCTTGCCGCGCAACAGGGTGACCCCCGTGATCCCGAGAATCGACTTGTTCGTGCCGTCTTCCGCAGCGACCGAAAGCAGAGAGCCACTGTAGGCGGCGTTTGCGTCCGTATGCAGCAGGCCGAGGTCCATCGATTGGCCGACTTCGGCACCGATACGTTGGCGCTCGAGTGCGTCGTTCGCGCGCGCGACTCCTTCGTCCAGGCCGCGTTGTGCAAGGTCGGCATCACCCAGTTCCGCCGCCGCGAGCGCCACGAAATCCTTGCGATCGACGTCAAAACTCTGCTGCTCGAGGTTCAGCGGTGTGGCGACGTAGCCATAATCGTCGAGCGTGGCCTGGCGGCCGGCACGCCAGAGCTTGAGCTGTCCGCACTCGGCAAATGCGAGCCGGAAGGTGTTCATGCCCCGGCTCGCGGTTTCCAGATATTCGATCAGACGGGAATCGTTCGGGTTTCGGGCATTAAGCAGGCAGTGTCCGTCGGGGATCTCGAAACGAATACCCGTATCGCCCACGTTGACGGTCACGGGGTCGGCACCGGCCTGGGGCACGAGTGCTGAAATCGAGAAGAAAACAGCCGTGGAGACCGCGAGGAAACCGGAGATAAACTTCATTCGAGGTTGCCTTTGCTCTGCCGTATAAGACGTTCGTTACCGGCTGTATTGTATCGAAACGGTGTCAAACGTTGGAAAGCGCGACATGAGCCTTATGCACAAGATCCGTACCTATCACGCCGCGCTCGCCGTGCTGACCCTGCTGGCGTACTTCACGGGCGACTTCGGCGCGTTGCACGATTGGTTGGGCTATGCGGTCGGCATGATCATCGTGCTGCGCCTGCTGTGGGCGCCGTTCCACCCCAAGCAACTCGGCCTCAATCGCTTCTATCCGCAGTTCGAAGGAATCGAGTGGGGGACGGCGCTGACGCATCCGGCGGTCAACAAGGCGCTGATCCTGGCCGTGGCGGTGTCGGTGATCCTGGCAACGGTTAGCGGGCTGCTCACCCTGGGGACCGACGGCGAGGCCTTCGAGGATATCCACGAGGGGCTTTCGGAGTTGGTCATCTGGGCCGTGGTGTTCCATGGCGGCTATCTCTACGTGATGAAACGGCCACTTGCGCGGTTCATGCTGTATCGTGATCGGAAGAAGTAGGGTACGAGATCTGTTATCCACCGGATTGGCGCATGGCACACAATACGCATAATAAATATTATGTTAAACCTTTTTTTCTCATTTAAACCAGTACCTT
>JAYPUG010000230.1:0-4423 GCA_038133965.1 Rhodospirillaceae bacterium
GAGGAAGCCGATGACGAAGGAATCGGTCACGATCACCAGCGTGCCGCCGACGAACGCGCCGATCATGAACATCGAGCCGTGGGCCAGGTTCACCAGGTCCATGATGCCGAAGACGAGCGTCAGCCCCGCCGCCATCAGGAACAGGATGATGCCTAGCTGGAAGCCGTTCAGGAACTGTTCGGCGAGGAGGACGTAGTCCATCGGTTCGTCAGGCCATGCGGGTCCGGATACGAAGACGGGGATGCTCGCGCATCCCCGTCGGTCCGTCGGTTGACGGGTGTGTTCGCGCTACATCTTGCACTGGCTGGCATAGGGATCCTGGTGATCCTTCAGGACCACCCGGCCCACGGCCGTCGTCCAGTTGCCGTCCGCATCCTTGACGACGGTGCGCTCGTAGAAGTTCTGGATGGGGTGGTGGTTGTTGCCCATCTTGAACGGCCCGCGCACCGACGGGAAGTCGGCCTTGCGCATCGCCGCGCGCATGCCGTCAACGTTCTTCAGATCGCCGCCCACGGCCTCGACCGCGGACTTGATGGAGAAGATCGAGTCATAGGCCTGCGCCGCATAGAAGGACGGGTAGCGCCCGTACTTGGCGCGGAAATCGGCCACGAACTTCTTGTTCTGCGGGAAGTCGAGGTCCGGCGCCCAGAACTGGGTCATCTTAGTGCCGAGCACCGTCTCCATGCCCGCCTTCTGGAACAGCGGCAGGCTGATCGAGTCCAGCGTATAGACCGAGTAGAGCGGCACCACGCCCTCGAGCCCAGCCTGCTGGTACTGCTTGATGACGGCGGGGCCGGCCGGTCCCGGGTAGAAGGTGAAGATGCCCTCGGGCTTGGCCGCCTTGACCTTGGACAGCTCGGCCGACCAGTCGCGCTGCGACGGCCAGACGGTCATGTCCTTGCCGACCACCGTGCCCTTGAAGGTGCGCTCGACGCCCGCGACCATGTTCTGGCCGGCGGCGTAGTTCGGCGCGATCAGGTAGAGCGACTTCACGCCCTGCTGGTTCAGAAGCTCGCCCAGCGCCATCGGCGTCTGGTCGTTCTGCCACGAGACGTTGAAGTAGTTCTTGTGGCACTGCGCGCCGGCCAGCGGTGACGGGCCCGCATTGGCGCTGATCAGGATCTTGTTGGCGTTGAGCACCACCGGCGCCGAGGCCAGCAGCACGTTCGACCAGATGTAGCCCGCGACGATATCGACATTGTCGCGCAGCACCAGGCGCTCGGTCGCCTGCTTGCCCTTCTGCGAGTTGAACTCGTCGTCGCCATAGACGATCTCGACGTCGAGGTCGCCCATCTTGCCGCCCATGGTCTCGACCGCCAGGTCGACGGCGTCTCGCATGTCCTTGCCGATCACCGCGACCGGCGTCGTCAGGGTGGTCACGAAACCGATCTTTATGCTGTCGGCGAGTGCCGGGGTCGCGAGCAGCGTCAGCGCCGCCGCCGTCCCCATGAGTTTCTTGAACATCTGCGTATCCTCCCAAGGGATGTTTGCCCTATCGGACCACATCGCTCCACGTATGGGAAGTGGCGGCCGCCTCCGACTTTCGGTGCAGCAACAACGCGTTAGCGCGTGAAGCCGCCGCCCTCTTTGGCCAGCCGTTCGAGCAGCGCCGCAGGCTTCCAAAGCTTGCCCTGGCTTTCGTGAAACGCGGCAACCTGTGCATGCACCTCGGCCAGCCCGATGGTGTCGGCCATGTACATGATGCCACCACGCCAGCGCGGGAAGGCGAAGCCGTAGAGCCACATCACGTCGATGTCGGACGCGCGCGCGGCGATGCCTTCCTCGACGATCTTCACACCCTCGTTGATGGCGGCGTAGAGGCAGCGGGCGCGGATCTCGTCGTCGGATATCTCGCGCCGTTCGATGCCGTGCTCGCGCGCCACGTCAGCCGCGATCCCCTCGACCTCGGGGTCGGGGACCGGTGTCCGCCCGCCCGCGTCATAGCTGTACCAGCCGCGCCCGGCCTTGATGCCGAAGCGCTCCATCTCGCACATCCGGTCGGCGAGGTGCATGTAGCGCGCCTCGGGGTCGCGTTCGCCGGCGAGCGACAGGCGCATCCGCCAGCTGACGTCGAGCCCCGACAGGTCGCTGACCGCCAGCGGTCCCATGGGCATGCCCAACCCCGTCAGAACGGCATCGACCTGCGACGGCGCGGCCCCTTCCTCGACCAGGAAGGTCGCCTCGCGGACCAGCGGCAGGCGCGAGCGGTTGGCGATGAAGCCGTGGCAGACGCGCGCCAGCACACCGACCTTGCCCGTCTTTCGCGCCAGCGCCATGCCCGTCGCGACCGCGTCGGGCGCGCTCTTCGCGCCGCGCACCACTTCCAGCAGGCGCATCACGTTCGCCGGCGCGAAGTAATGCAGCCCGATCACGTCTTCGGGGCGGCCCGTCTCGGCCGCGATGGCATCGATGTCCATATACGAGGTGTTGGTGGCGAGGATCGCGCCCGCCTTCGCGGTCGTGTCGAGATTGGTGAAGATGCCCTTCTTGACGTCCAGGTCCTCGAACGCGGCCTCGATCACCAGATCCGCCTCGCCCAGCGCCGACAATTCGGTCGCACCGGTCAGCCGCGCCATCCGGCGGTCCTTCTCGTCCGCATCGATGCGGCCGCGCGACACCATCGCGTCATAGAGCTTCCCGATCTCGGCCATGCCGGCCTCGAGCGCGTCGGCGTTCGCCTCGACGACCGTCACCGGCAGCCCGGCATCGGCCAGGCTGATGGCGATGCCGCGCCCCATCGTGCCCGCGCCGATGACGCCGGCCTGCGCGATATCCCGCGGCGCCACGTCGCGGCCGATGTCGGGGATCTTCGCCGCCTCGCGCTCGGCGAAGAAGGCGTAGCGCAGCGCCTTCGACTGGTCGGAATCCTTGATCGTCTCGAACCGCTTGCGGTCCGCCGCCATGGCCTCGTCATAGGGCATGCGCAGCCCGTCCACCGCGCTGTCGATGCAGGCGTGTGGCGATTCCTGGCCGCGGTACCGGCTGTTCGCCAGATCGCGGTACTTCGCGATCGTCTCGGCATATTCGTCCTCGGTGCCGATGCCCTCGCGCGGCTCACTGGAAATTTGCCTCGGCGTGCCATCCGCAACGACCTGTTGGGAAAACGCGATTGCGCCCGCGCGCAGATCGCCTTCGATGATCTCATCGACGATGCCGTACGCCTTTGCCGTTTCCATGCCGATGGGCCGGCCCGTGACCATCATGTCCAGCGCGTGATCGAGCCCGGCCACCCGTTGCAGGCGTTGCGGCCCCGCCGCCCCCGGAAAGATGCCGAGCGTGACTTCCGGCAGGCCCACCCGCGCATCCGGCGCGGCCACCCGGAAGTGGCAGCCAAGCGCGATCTCGAGCCCGCCGCCCAGCGCCGTCCCGTAGATCGCGGCGACGATGGGCTTGTCGATCGTGTCCATGCGGTCGATCACGACCACCAGGTGCGGTTCGCGCGTGGGATGGTCGAACTCGCGGATATCGCCACCGGCCGGAAAGGTGCGGCCCGCGCCGGTCAGCACGATGGCATCGATACCGTCGTCGGCCACCGCACGATCCAGTTGCGCGAGAATCCCTTCGCGCACGGCGTGCCCCAGGACATTCACCGGCGGGTTGTCCACGGACAGCACCGCGACCCGGCCCTCGACCTCGTAGTTCACCACGTCGGACATGCCTGCTTCCCCCCAATCGATCGGCGCGCCGCCTTGCATGGCCGCGCCGGCGGACGGCATGATGCGCAGCCCCGACCGGCGGGTCAAACGGAGCAGAAACTTGGCCAGATACCCCCACCCCGATGCCTTCCTCGACATCGTCGGCCAGGAGCTGGGTGTCAGCAGCTGGGTCACCCTCGACCAGGCGGCGATCGACGCCTTCGCCGACGTGACCAACGACCACCAGTGGCTGCATGTCGATCCCGAGCGTGCGGCGCGCGACCTGCCGGGCGGCACGACCATCGCCCACGGCTTCCTCGTGCTATCGCTGATCCCGGGACTGAGCTACGAGTTCTTCGAGGTCGAAAACCTCGCCCACACCATCAACTACGGCCTCAACAAGGTGCGTTTCACCGCCATGGTGCCCGTGGGCGCGCGCGTCCGCCTGCGCCAGACGCTGGCCAGCGCGAAGAAGCGCGAGGACGGCGCGGTCCATATCGAGCTCGACAGCGTGATCGAGATGGAGGGCTCGGATCGCCCCGCCGCCGTCGCCCAGACCGTGCGCCTGATGTATCCCGAACCCATCGGCAGCAAGGCCTGACCCATGAGTACCGCCGACCGCACCTTCTCGCGCACCGACCAGGTGGTGCCGGTGCTGGACCAGCACCGCTTCGACACAGCACCGCTCACCGAATGGATGGGGGCGAACATCGACGGGTTCGCCGGCCCGCTCGACATCGCCCAGTTCCAGGGCGGCATGTCGAACCCGACCTTCCTGCTGACCGACG
>JAYPUG010000231.1:0-4387 GCA_038133965.1 Rhodospirillaceae bacterium
CCCGCCCGTCATAGCCGGCATGTGATGCCCTCCTGCTCTACCGCTCGTACTCGGACAGATCGAGCGGCAAATCCAGCCGCGTCCCGCGCTCCGCAGCAAGGTCTATCGCCATGCAGAGCAGCAGGTTCTCGTGCCCCTCGCGCGCGGTCGTGTGCGGTGTCTTCTGTCCCACATAGAGCCGCTGGAACCAGCTGTTCGTCTCCTCGCGAACGGGCCCCCAGAACTGTCCGACCGCATGCTCGCCGAAGGGGATGCTGCCAAGGAAATCGACATGGCGCGCCAGCCCGTCACCCTCGCCCTGATAGCCAGCGTCCTGGGGAAACTCACTCGCGAGCACCAGGTCGCGGTGCATGTCCTCGATATCGAGGACGCCCTTGTCGCCGATGATCCCGATCTGCATCCCGTACACTCCGCCCGGCCAGACCTGGGGCGCGGCCCAGCTGTGGTTCAGCGAAAGCATGGTGCCGTCGTCGAAGGTGACGATGGCGAAGGTCGTATCCTTGCTGCCCGCGTCGCCATAGAGACGGTCCGTCGAATGGGCATAGACCGAGGTCGGTTTGCGACCCTCCAGCAGCCACAGGCACATGTCGAGGATGTGGGTGCCGCTGATGACCACCGGCGTGACCGCGTCGTGCCGGTTCGAGCGCGCCAGGCACATCTCGGCAATCCGGCGATTAAGCATGGCGCGCGCCGAAACGGCCGTCACGTCGCCCAGCTGGCCCTTGATCAGCTTCTCCTTGGTCACGAGAAACCGGCGGCGGAACCGCTGAGTGTAGCCCATCACCGCATCGAGCCCCGCATCCTCGATCGCCTGCGCCACCTCGGCAGATTCTCGAGCGTCAATCGCCAGCGGTTTCTCGATGAACAGGCGGTGTCCCATCTCGACCGCCTTCAGGACCGGTCCCACATGGGCCGATTCATTGGTCGCGATGATCGCGGCGTTCACCTCGGGCCGTGCGAGAAGCTCATCGGCATCGGTGGTCCAGAAATCCGCCTTCGCGTCGTCGGCAAGAGTGCGCGCCAGATCCTCGCGGATATCGCAGACACCAAGCCAGCCGACCCCCGGATAGTCACGCGCGAGTTCCGCACGAACCCGGCCGATCGGGCCGCAGCCGACAACGGCGAGCCCGATTTCCGCACCCTTCTGCGCCATAGCTTCACGTCCTCCCCGAACCAACAGGTCAGCCATTCTAGACGCGATCGCGCCATTGGACAGGCCCGGCCCGGCGGCATAGATTCGCCAATCGACGGCATCGCGTTCGACGAGTTCGCCGTTTCCTCTGCGACCGGACAGCCATGCCCGACGGTATCACCGAACAATCGACCGCGCGCCCCTACAGCCGGAAGGCTGCGATCGCGCGCATGACGCCGGTACTCGGGATCGCATTCATCCTCGCCCATTTCCTGCGGTCGGCCCCGGCGGTGATCGCGCCCGACCTGCGCACCGAACTGGCGCTTACCCCGGGCCAGCTTTCGAGCCTGCCTGCTGCCATCTTCCTCGGTGCCGCTCTGATGCAGCTTCCCGTCGGTGTCATGCTCGACAGGTTCGGGCCCCGCCGCACCATGTCGGCGCTGTTCTCACTCGCTGCCTTCGGTACGCTGATCCTGGCAAGCGCACACGGCGTGACCGGCCTCGCGGCGGGACTTTTCCTGATCGGCTGCGGTGCGGCCCCGGTCTTCATGGGCGTGATCGTGCTGCTGTCGCGCTGGATCGCGCGCGACCGGCTGGCGACGGGGACCGCGATCTCGATCTCCGTTGGTGGCGCCGGCATGCTCCTGTCGGCATCCCCCTTCGCGGTGGCGGTGGAGACCTATGGCTGGCGAGAGACCCTGTTCGCCGTCGGCCTGTTCTCGCTGGCGGTCGCCGTGATCCTGTTCCTGATGATTCGCGACCGGCCGGCCGACGCGCCTGTCCCGGCCGCGAGCGAAACCCTTCTGGAGACGATTTTCGGGCTGCGCCATGTGCTGGGAGACCGCCGCATCTATTCCTTTGCGGCCGTCACGGCCATGTCTGTCGGCTCGCTCGTGACCGTCAGAAACCTGTGGATCGGCCCCTACCTGAACGACGTGTACGACCTGGATATCGTTGCGCGCGGCAACGTGATCTTCGTCGTCTCGGTGGCCTGGTTGATAAGTGCGCTGGCCTATGGCCCGCTCGACCGCTGGTTCGACACGCGGCGCGGCGTGGTCACGGGCGGATTGCTAGCCTTCGCGGCGATGACGCTGGCCCTGGCGTTCAACGCGAGCTCGTCTGTCATCGTGGCGACGGTGCTGCTGTCGGCGTTCGCGCTCTTCGCCGCCATGGCCTCGCCCATCTTCGCGCACGCGCGCGGGCTTTTTCCCGACACGCACACCGGCCGCGTCTTTACCGCGATTAATGTGTGCACCTGGTCCGGCGTGTTCCTGATGCAGATGGTGACGGGCGCGATCCTCGACGCCTTCCCTGTGGACGAGCTGGGCCGCAGCCCGGCGATCGCCTACCGCGCCATGTTCGCCGTCCTGGCCGGACTGCTGCTGCTGTCGCTGGTCGCCTACCGGCGGGTGGCTGACGTCCCGCCTTCTGCAGATGCGGCGCCGCCGGCGCGCGGATAGCGCACCGGCGGCTGCAACACACCAATTGGGAATACGGCGTCAGATGAAGACGCGCTTCAGCTGCGCCTCGGGATAGCGCTCGCCCGCCGCAGCACCGACCGGCACTGCGTCCGAGATACGCGCCACGTCGGCATCCGAGAGCTCGACACCCAGCGCAGCCGCATTCTCGTCGAGGCGCGAGGCGCGCTTCGTTCCGGGAATCGCGACCACGTCGTCGCCCTGGGCCAAGAGCCAGGCAAGCGCAAGCTGCGTCGGCTTGCAGCCCTTCTCGCCGGCGATCTCGGCGATACGAAGCCCGAGCTCGCGGTTGGCCTGGAAGTTATCCTTGTTGAACCGCGGGTGGCGATAGTGGGGATCGTCCTCCGCAACCGTCTCGGCATTGATGAAATCGTCGGTCAGCATGCCGCGGCCCAGCGGCGAGTAGGCGACGAAGGAGATGCCCAGTTCGGTGGTCGCGGCGCGAATCTGGTCCGCCTCCTCGCGATAGAGCAGCGAGTACTCGCTCTGCACGGCCGCCAGCGGATGGGTGGCATGGGCGCGGCGGATCGTATCCGGCTTCGCCTCGCAGATGCCGATGGCCTTGACCTTGCCCTGCTCCACGAGCTTCGCCATGGCACCGACCGTATCCTCGATGGGAACCTCGGTATCGACGCGATGCTGGTAGTACAGGTCGATGACGTCCACCTCGAGACGCTGCAGGCTCTTCTCGCACGCCTCGATCACATATTCGGGCCGGCCGTCGACGCCGTTGGCGCCACCCGGAATCTGTGTCTGGCCGAACTTCGTTGCAAGCACGACCTTGTCGCGATAGCCGTCCTTCAGCGCGCGCGCGAGCACCTCTTCGTTGTGGCCCCAGCCGTACATGTCGGAGGAATCGAGGAAGTCGATGCCTTGGTCGATGGAATAGCGGACGAAATCGACGGTCTCGTCATCGACCGCAGGTCCGTAAACACCGGAAAACGACATGCAGCCGAGCCCGATCGGCGCGACTTCCAGGTCGCTCGACCCCAGCTTGCGCTTCGGTGAGGATTTCAGATCAGCCATGTTTACTCCCCCTCTTTCCGCCCCGGACCCTCAGGCCCGGGCTTATTGATTGAATGGATTTCCGTCAGCACGACGACAGGTGGTCGTCCCGCCGTGCATAGAGTTCGTCGTCAGCATACCCCATCGTCTCCGGCCTTCCACGCCCCAACATCACCTGGAACCAGACCGGTTCCAGGCTCGCATTGTCGTAGCCGTGGATGACCCCGGGCGGGCAGGTGATGCACTCCCAGGGCCCGAGACGCGTGGTCAGCCGCCGGCCGCCCTCATCCTCGACGAAGACATCCAGCAAACCCTTGAGAACGAAGAATGTTTCTTCAACTTCGTGCGTGTGCGGCGCGTTTCCCTGCCCGGGCTCGACATACATGATCGAGAGCGTATGCGCGCGCGCGGGAATGACGTCGGGATCGGCGTGCTTGCCCGAGCCGCCGGCGCCGATGAACCGGTGCTGGGCGCGCTTGTAGCCTTCGATTTTCGCGTCCTCGAAGGCCTCCCAGTCGGGGACGGCATCACGAAAGCGCCGGACATACTGCTCCATGATCTCTTCGAGCGGCGTGTCGGCCAGTTCGGGCGGCCGCGGATGTCGGGCGACGGTCACGGGCATTGCTCCCCTTGTTCCTTGCGAAGGGGCAACGAAGCATGGGCGCCGGACACGGTCAATCGCGCGGGAGGCCTTGCCCGGCGGCCACAGCTTGCTAGGCTGTGGCGCGCGGGGCCGCCTCGCAGGCCCCGCCCCCACGCAACCCCCAGCCCG
>JAYPUG010000232.1:0-3702 GCA_038133965.1 Rhodospirillaceae bacterium
GCCGCGGGATGTTGCGGCCCGAAGTTCAGGGTCAGGTTCTTGATCGCTACGTCGTTCATGACGCACCCTCGCCCGTTTCGTCTTCCTCGGCCGTGGCCTTCTCGTCGCCCGGCAGAATCTCGTTCATGCCTTCCCATGGCGACAGGAAGTCGAACGAGCGGAAGTCCTGGGTCAGCTTGACGGGGTCGTACACGACGCGCTTCTGGGTTTCGTCGTAGCGCACCTCGACCCGCCCGGTGAGCGGGAAGTCCTTGCGCATCGGGTGCCCCTCGAAGCCGTAGTCGGTGAGAATGCGCCGCAGATCCGGGTGATCCGAGAAGTAGATCCCGTACATGTCCCAGGCCTCGCGCTCGAACCAGCCTGCAGCACTGAACACACCCGTTGCCGACGGCACAGGATCGTCCTCGCCCACCACGAGCTTCACACGCACACGCTGGTTCTGGGTCACCGAAAGCAGGTGATAGACGACGTCGAACCTGTCCTCGCGCTCGGGGTAATCGACACCGCAGATATCGATCAGCGCCTTGAACTGGCAATTGCTGTCGTCGCGCAGGAAGCCCAGGACACGGAGAATGTTCGACGCCCGCGTCGTGACCACGAGTTCATGGTTCGCGACGCCCGTGCCGGTCACGTCCTGCGGCAGCGCGGCGGCAATGTAGTCGCCGAGTTCGGTGAGCGCTTCGTCCATGGCCTGTCCGTATGTCCTCTCGGGCGACCTTCGGGTTCAGCGGGCGATCGTGCCCGTGCGGCGGATCTTCCGCTGCAGCTGCATGATCCCGTAGAGCAGCGCCTCAGCTGTCGGCGGACAGCCCGGCACGTAGATATCGACCGGCACGATGCGATCGCAGCCGCGCACGACCGAATAGGAATAGTGATAGTAGCCGCCGCCGTTTGCGCACGACCCCATCGAGATCACCCAGCGCGGCTCGGGCATCTGGTCATAGACCTTGCGCAAGGCCGGAGCCATCTTGTTGGTCAGCGTGCCGGCAACGATCATCACGTCGGACTGGCGGGGGCTCGGGCGGAACAGGAACCCGAACCGGTCCATGTCATAGCGCGACGCCGCCGTGTGCATCATCTCGACCGCACAGCAGGCCAGCCCGAACGTCATCGGCCACAGCGAACCCGTGCGCGCCCAGTTCACCAGCTTGTCCATGTTGGCGAGGACGAAGCCCTTGTCGGTCAGCTCGTCGGTAACCGCCCGGATCGCCGCGTCCTGGTCCGGACCCGGCCGGAAGACGGCGTCTGCGGGATCGCGCATTTCTATTCCCATTCGAGCGCTCCCTTGCGCCATTCGTAGACGAAGCCGACCGTGAGGATTCCCAGGAAGACAATCATCGACCAGAAGCCGAACTCGCCGATGTCGGAAAGCGTGATGGCCCACGGGAACAGGAACGCGACTTCGAGGTCGAAGATGATGAACAGGATGGCCACGAGGTAGAACCGCACATCGAACTTCATGCGCGCGTCGTCGAAGGCATCGAACCCGCACTCGTAGGCGGCATTCTTTTCGGGGTCCGGCTTGCGTGCACCGGCGATCACGGACGCCAGCACGAGCATCGCCGAAAGACCGACGGCAAGACCCAGGAAGATCAGGATCGGCAGGTATTCGAGGAGCAATTCTTCCATCGATGCAGCCCTGTTTCGTGCCTTCCCGGATGGGCGCCGGAGGCCCCGGCGCTTGGTCGTCATGGACGGCGGAAATCCGCCGTTTCAGCGCCGCCAGCCATACACCAGCACATGCGCGTGTGCAAGGCGGTGCGCGCTTGCGCGCGCGCAATGCCGCACGCGCGCTTTACCGGGGTTTTCGCGCCGGTGCCGGACGACTGGAACGCGGTCGATTCGCCGTTTTTGCGCCTAGGGCACGACCTGATGAAGCAGCGGCTCTCCGGCAGCCACGCGGCGGCAATTCTCGAAGGCGATTCCCATGCTGCGCGAAAGCGTCTCGGGCGTCAGCCAGGCGATGTGCGGGCTAACCACGACATTGTCGAGCCCGAACAGGATGTTTGTTGCGGGCGCGGGCTCTTGCGAGACGGTATCGAGACCGGCGGCAGCAATATGGCCCGAAACGAGAGCATCGCGGAGCGCGGCCTCATCGACCAACCCGCCGCGCGCCGTGTTGATCAGGACCGCCCCCCTTTTCATGCGCCCGATCGCCGCCGCATCGATCATTCCAGCCGTGTCTTCCGTCAACGGCACGTGCAGCGAAACGATGTCCGATTCTGCAAGCAGGTCGTTTAGCTCACGCCGGGCGCCGACCGCATCCGGTTTCTCGCTACGCGCGGCATATATGACGTCGGCCCCCAGAGCCGACAGAACGGGGGCAATCCGGCGCGGCACCTCGCCATACCCGACGAGACCGACCGTACGACCGGAAATCTCTCCCATTGTGTCGAACGAAGCCGCATCGAGCGACCAGCCCTTCCCGTCGCGCATCGCGGCGTCCAGCAGTGGAATGCGTCGCAGGGTGGCGAACATCAGCGCCAGTGTCAGTTCCGCGACGGCCTGGCTGTTCGTTCCCGGCATGTTGGCGACGACCACCCCGTGCGCCCGCGCAGCATCCAGGTCGATCGTGTTCACCCCAACCCCGATCTTCTGGATGAGCTTCAGATGCGGCGCGGCGGCGATCACCTCCGCCGTGACCTGCTTGAGCACATGCAGCAGCACATCGGCATCGCGCATCTCGTCCGCGAAACGTTCCTCATCGGCCTCGTCGACCACAACGACATCGATGTCATCGGGCACCTTCGCGGCAATCTGCGCCCGGAACCCCGGGCTCGCCCGGTACTGGAGGACCGCCTTCATCGCGCGGCACGAACGACCGCACCGGGCAGTGCGTCCGCCCCCGCATAGACCGCGTTGCTCCCCAGCGCCTCTTCGATCCGCAACGCCTCGTTCCACTTGGCCATGCGTTCGGAGCGCGCGAAGGAACCGACCTTGAGCTGCCCCGTGTTCCAGCCCGTCGCCAGGTGGACGATCATCGTGTCCTCGGTCTCGCCCGAACGTGCGGACACGACCATGCCCCAGTCGGCGGTACGTGCCGCCTCCATGGCACGGCGCGTGCGCGTAATCGTACCCGCCTGATTCGGCTTCAGCAGGACCGCATTGCACTGTCCGGCATCGATCGCGTCGCCGACGCGTGCCGGGTCGGTCACCAGGAAATCGTCGCCGATCACCTGAACCCGCGTCCCGGCGGCTTCGGTGAAGGCCTTCATGCCGTCCGGATCGTCCTCGCCGACCGGATCCTCGACCGAGAGGATGGGATAGCGCGAAAGCCACCCCAACAGGAGCTCGATCCATTCCCCGGTGTCGAACGCGCGGTCCTCCAGCCCGAGACGGTACATCCCGCCTTCGCCGAATTCAGAGGCCGCGATATCGAGTGAGATCACGACTTCTCCGTTCCGGTAGCCGGCGGCCTCGATGGACCTGGCAAGCATGTCGAGTGCATCCTCGTTCGTCTCGAAGTCGGGCCACCATCCGCCCTCGTCCGCCACGCCCGACAGCGCACCGCGCTCGGCCATCAGTTCGCCCGCGGCCCGATAGACCTCGGCGGTCATCACCATCGCCTCGTCGAAACTGGCGGCGCCGACCGGCATGATCAGGAAGTCCTGCACATCGACGCGGCGTCCGGCATGGGCGCCGCCGCCGAAGATCTGGATCTCGGGCAACGGCAGGCGCACCGGCGCCCCGTCCGCGAGATAT
>JAYPUG010000232.1:3712-4387 GCA_038133965.1 Rhodospirillaceae bacterium
GTGCACCAGCGGCTGCATCGAGCACCGCCATAGAAGTGGCGATCGCCGCATTTCCGCCGAGCGAAGAGAAGTTCTCTGTCCCGTCCAGCGCAGACAGGACGGCGTCCACCGTCTCCTGGTTGCAGGCATCCATTCCGTTGACCGCACCGGCGATCGCGCCGTTGACGTTTGCGACGGCACGATCGACGCCGAAACCGCCCAGCACGTCGCCACCGTCACGCAGCTCGATCGCCTCGAAGCGCCCGCGCGAGGCACCCGCCGGGGCCATGCCCCGCCCCTTTGCGCCACCGGAGAGTTCGACTTCGGCCTCGACGGTCGGCCGGCCGCGCGAGTCCCATATGCGCCGCCCGCGCACGTTGACGATTTCAGTGTTCACGCCTGCCATTCCTCCTGCCAGGCGTCACGCATCGACGCCAGGCGCTCAACGGGTTCGAGAAGAAACCCGCGCGCAAATGCCCGCACGCGATCCTTCTCGCTCTCTTCGGTGATGTACTCGACCGGCGACTTTCCGTCGATGCGCGCCAGCACCATGCCGGCCAGCATCACACAGGTGCGCGCCTCGAGCTCGGCCGGCGGTTCCCAGCGGACCCCTTCGATGTTTGCCGTCGAGAAGGCATCGAAGCAGGCAAGAAACGCCGCCGTCACGTCCGGCCGGTGAACGCATTTCAGGAACAG
>JAYPUG010000233.1:0-4385 GCA_038133965.1 Rhodospirillaceae bacterium
TGGCTTTAAGAACCTTCGGTTCGGGCGGGCCCTGACACGGCCAAGCGGCGGCGCGCGGTACCCTGAGGAAACTGTGGGCGAATATGAAATCTCGCCGGGGTCAGGGCAAGCCAACGCCGATGTTATTCGATCGAAAATTTCAGGCTCACCCGCCGTAAAAGACGTTGTCCCCCAGCTCGCGCATGTGCAGCGAGGCATCGTCGGGCCGGCCCTCGATCTCGCCGGACGCATGCGCGTCCACCGCCTCGCCGATGACGATGTGGTGGTCGCCCCGCTCGACGATTTCGGCGACCCGGAACTCGACCGCACCCGGCGCGCTCTCGAGGATGGGCGTACCGGTCGAGCCGTCGCGATAGGCCTCACCGCTGATCCGGCCATCCGCGACTTCGGCCGGCTTGAAGAAAGCGAAGGCCGCACCCTGCTGGCCCTTGCCAAGCATGTTGAGGGCGAAATGGCCGCCGGCCTTCAATGCCGCATAGGCGCCCGAGTCCGCCTTCACCGCAACCGCGACCAGGGGCGGTGCGAACGAGGTCTGGGTCACCCAGTTCACCGTGGCCGCAGAAATCTCGCCATCCGGGCTTTTCGCCGTCAGCACATAGATTCCGTAGGGGATCATGCGCAGGATCGTCTTCCTGGTCGCGTCGTCCATCGGGTCATCCTCCCATCGTTTTCGTTCGTCGGCGAGCCGGAGCAACTCCGGGCCGCGCACCCTGCGCCCATATAGCGCCGCAGGCTCACTAATCATGTGACCTGGATCAATGCCTGTTGTTTCGGCTGCGACGAAGATTCCGCCTGCAATGGCACCGGCGCTGCGATGCACAGCATCGGAAACCGGGAAGGAGTAACCCATGGCACTCAGCACCCTGGATCACTGCTCGATCCGCACGGTGAAGCTCGCCGAGACACGGGACTTCTATGTCGATGTCCTCGGCATGGTCGATGGCGCGCGGCCCGATTTCGACTTCCCCGGCAACTGGCTCTACATCGGTGATCGGCCGGTGGTGCATCTCGTCGGCGTCGATCCCGACGATCCGTCGGGCCTGATCGAGTATCTCGGCGGCGCCATCGATCCTGCCAGCCTGGACGGCTCGGGCGCGTTCGACCATCTGGCCTTCCGCGCCGACGACCCCGGCGCCCTCGTCACACGCCTCAAGGAACGCGGCCTTCCCTTCCGTGAGCGCGAGGTGCCGGCGATGGGTCTGTTCCAGCTTTTCGTCACGGACCCGAACGGCATCACGGTCGAACTCAACTACTTCGACGCGGACCGCAAGGCCGCATGATTGCGGCCAGCGAAGGAGAGCCGCCATGCCCACGACACCGCTGAGCGAACAATTCGTTCCCGTCGTCCTTTTTCTGTGTGAGGTCGCGGCGACGATCTCTCTCGTCTCGATTGCCTACTACCTGCGCTATATCCGCGAGCTGGGTGACAGGCTGACCGCCCACCTGATCGAGGTCGCGAACGTCGAGAACCAGCTCTCGGTGGTCGCCCAGGGCGTGCACGGCCTGACCCTCGAACTCGAGGAGGTGCGCAAGACGTTCGAGGAGATCGAGCGCGCGAAACGCGAGCCGGACTGACGCCCCTGTCCCCCGCGCGCGCCGCCTGCTAGAGATTCGGCAACGAATGCAGGTGCGGGAGGCCCACATGTCCGACAACGTCATCCTCAAGTTCAACGAAATCGACACGCTCGCACGCGGCGGCGGGGTCGAGACGAAGCCGCTGGTGTTCCCCAGGACGCGGCCGGAGGCGGCCTTCACGACCGGGATCAGCTCGTTTCCCAAGGGACAGGCCGCACCGCTCCACAGGCACAATTGCGACGAGCAGGTCACGCTGCTATCGGGCGAGGCGGAGGTCGAGATCGACGGCGAGACGACGCGCCTGGGCCCCTACGATTCCACCTACATCGCCGCCGGGGTCGAGCATTGCTTTCGCAATGTGGGCGAGGAACCGATGGTGATCCTGTGGATCTACGGATCGAACCGGGTCACGCGGACCTTCGCGGGGTCGGACGAGGAGGTGCCGCACCTGACCGAGGCCGACCGGCTGGTGCGCTGATATTGCACGGGCGTATTCTCGCCCGAAGAAAACTCTCCATCCTCCGGGATCGTCCGTCATCGCCCGCAAACCGCCCGCCATACCGCTGCTGACCGTCCTGATCTCGGTCAGCGCGATCGCCTACAACCTGTTCCTGCCCTCGATGCCGGACATCGCGGCCGAGTTCGGCGTGCCCACCTTCGCGGTCCAGGGCACGCTGATCGCCTTCCTCGTCGCCTACGCGCTGGCCCAGTTCCTGTACGGCGGCGTCTCGGACCGGTTCGGGCGGCGTCCCACCCTGTTGTGGAGCCTCGCGATCTACGTGATCGCCAGCGTCCTGTGTGCCGTCTCGACCTCGATGACCATGCTTCTGGTCGCGCGCATCCTGCAGGGCGTCGGGGCGGCGGGTCCCATCGTCATGGTCCGCTCCATCGTGCGCGACCTCTACGACCGAAAGCAGTCGGCCCGCGCGCTGGCAATCATCTCCACCGTCATGGTCTTCGCGCCCGCCTCCGCGCCGGCCATCGGCGGCTACCTGCACACCCATTTCGGCTGGGCGGCCTCGTTCTGGTTCCTGGCGCTGATCGGCGGCGCGCTGTTTCTATATTGCCTGTGGTGGCTGGCAGAGACGAACGCGGTCCAGGGATCGGACCTGCTGGGCAACCTGCGCGCCCTGGTCGGCGGCTACAAGGTGCTCGTCCGCGAGCCGGCCTTCATCGCTTACAACCTGAACATCGGCTGCATCGGCGGCGCGATCTTCGCCTGGTTCGCCGGCGTGCCCATCGTCCTGATCGAAAGCTACGGCGTTGCCCCCGACAAATTCGGCTACCTGATGATGACCGGTACCACGGGCGCCTTCATCGGCTACGGCAGCGCTATCTGGCTGACCGGGCGGCTGGGCGTGAACCGGATGATCGTGCTGGGCACCGCCGTCGGGCTCGCGGGCGCCGCGATCTATCTCGGCCTGCCGCTGGCCGGCGTGTACACGCCGATTGCCGCCATCGCGCCGATGTTCCTCTACGGAATCGGCCTGTCGCTGGCCTTTCCCTCGCTGATGGCGGCTGCCGTCAGCGTGCGGCCCGAGTATGCCGGCACGGCGGCGGCGATGAACGGGCTGATGCAGTACGGCCTTGCGGCGACCACGACCCTGACCGTCGGCCTGCTGCCGCACACGACCCATCTGCCGCTGGCCTGGGTGATCTTCACGATGCAGGCCGCCGCCATGCTGGCCGCCATCGCCGGCTGGATCACGCGGCCGGCGGAATAGCCTTTATTTATCGTTCGAATAATTAATTGACTCACCTTAGGCGCTGACGTTAATGATCGTACGACCATTAACGAACCCTCCCGGATGGAGAGCGCCATGACTGCCGCCGCAGCGACCGCCGAAGCACCGGTCAAGATCTTCGACTACCGCACCGTGGACCGGGCCGACGAGTACGAGGACATCCCGGTCCTCGACATGGGACCCTACCTGGCCGGAGAGCCGGGCGCGGCCGAGGAACTGGCCGCCAACATCAGGTTCATCCAGGAGACGATCGGCTTCTACGTGGTGATCAACCACGGCCTCCCGCGCAGCTATGTGGACGATGCGTACACGGCGCTCGACAAGTTCTTCGCGCTGCCCGCCGAGGAGAAGCTGAAGTACAAGTTCGACGAGACCTCGGTCGGCTTCATCCCGCCGAAATCGACCGTCTATGTCACCTCCAAGGTCAACAGGAACACCAAGCAGGACCTGAACGAGACGCTCGTCCTCTGCCTCGACCGGCCGGACGACCACCCGTTCGTGCGCGACGGCGTGCGCTTCACCGGCCCCAACAAGTGGCCGGCGATCGAGGGTTTCCGCGAGCCGATGGTGCGTTACCAGTACGCCTGCGCGGACCTGGGCAGGAAGATCGTGCCGCTCTATGCGCTGGCGCTCGGCAAGCCGATCGACTTCTTCGACCGGCACTTCGAGGAGCCGATCATGTGGACGCGCAACGCGCACTACCCCGCGGTCGAGGCCGAGGAGAACCAGTTCGGCATCTCGCCCCACAGCGACCATTCGTTCCTGACCATCCTGCCGCTGACGGAAGTGGCGGGACTTGAGGTTCTGACGCACAAGGGCAACTGGCTGCCCGCGCGCTACATCGAGGACGCGATGGTCATCAACACGGGCGAGTTCCTGAACCTGTGGTCGAACGGCCGCTTCATCGCCTCGCCGCACCGCGTCGTGCCGCCCGCGACCGACCGCATCTCCATGGCGACCTTCTTCGACGCCGCGCCCGAGACCCTGGCCGACCCGGCCGACTTCGCGGAACCGGGCGAGGAGCTGAAGTACGAGGCGACGACCATGTACGACTATGTCTGCTGG
>JAYPUG010000234.1:0-4345 GCA_038133965.1 Rhodospirillaceae bacterium
CTGGTCGGTGGCCGAGGCCAGCTGGTCGGCCAGGATGATCAGCACGATCGAGGGTGGGATGATCTGTCCGAGTGTGCCCGAGGCGCTGATCGCGCCTGTTGCCAGCGAATGCGAATAGTTGTTGCGAAGCATCGCGGGCAGCGAGATCAGGCCCATGGCGATCACGGTGGCGCCGACGATGCCGGTGGTGGCTGCCAGCAGGGCGCCGACGATGACGACCGAGATTCCGAGGCCGCCGGGCACCGGGCCGAAGAGCTGCGCCATGGTGACGAGCAGGTCCTCGGCGATCTTCGAACGCTGCAGCATGATCCCCATGAACACGAACAGGGGGACCGCGATCAGCGTGTCGCGTTCGACTTCCCAGTACACACCCCGGAAGTTCGTGACCCCGGCGGTCAGCCACTGGATAGGGCCGTCCTGCGCGAAATAGCTATCGACGCTGCCGGTGAAGACCCAGCCGAACAGAGATGCGAGGGCGATCGTGATGATCGCCGAGCCCGGCAGGGCGAACGCGACCGGATAGCCCATCGCCAGCGCACCGGCCATTGTCAGGACAAGGACTGCGATGAAGAAGAGTTCCATGGCGGCGGTCGTCCGGCGGTCCTAGTTGGTGCCCGGTTCGGCGGGTTCGTGCTTGCCCGGCTCGCCACGCAGGTTGGCGATGCTTCCAAGGAAATGGCTGGCGAACTGGAACAGCATCGAGAATGCGAAGACGGCCAGGAAGCCGGCCATGAGGTATTTCACGTACAGGCCGAAACCGCTCTGCGAGGTCTCGAAGCTGAGCAGCGGGCTGTTGATGACCGTCGCCTTGCCGGCCATGCCCATCGCCAGGATGACCCAGCACAGGGGGATGCCGAGCAGGGCTGAGCCGAGCACATTGGCCCAGGCCTTTCCGCGTTCCGAAAAGCCCGCATAGAGGACATCCACGCGAACGTGTCCCTCTTCGGTCAGCGTGTAGGCGCTGGCGAACAGGAAGAGCGCGGCATACCAGAAGCGCACCAGGTCGCCCATGAATGCCTGCTCATAGGAAAAGATGAACCGTGCCAGGACGATCTGGAGTTCCGCGATCACCACCAGGAGTGCGAGCCAGGTGAAGCCGAGCGTGCGCGTGAGGGATGCGATGACGAGCGACACGACGATCAGCGGCATGTGCACGAATGAACCCCGGAACCGGGATTGGCCGAGGTCGGTCGCCAGCTCGTCGCCGAACAGGAACGGCAGGAAGCCTTCGACACGAAGGAATGAGATCACGCTGTCAACGATGCCGATCAGCAAAACCGACCAAAAGGCCGCACGAATGACGAATGCTGCGACGGCGCCCAGGCGTTGGGCATCCGGGCGCATGGGGCGACCCGCGGTGGTAGCGACATACGCCGCCGTCCCTCCGATGGCGACGACATAGGCCAGGATCTGGATCCAGCCGAGCGTGACAGCGGTTCCCGAAAGCGGCTGCCGGAGTGCCGTGGCGCCGAACCATTCGAGGTGTGAGAAGAGGTTTCCAATCCCCGGCCAGCCACGCCAGAAGGTCAGGTAGTTGTTGACCAGAAACGCGATTGCGGCGGCGACGACGGCAAGGGCCACGAAACGCAGCACCGCCGTTGCGGTGGTTCCGTTTTCGACGGGTGTGTCGTCAAGCGTGGTTGCCGTCATTCTCGGCCGCCTGTTGCCCGGTCAAGAGGATCGATGATTGCCTGCAAGGCCGGTGGCCTGCGGGCCGCGGCGTTTGCAGGTTCCCGACGTGGAAAGCGGAGCCTCTCGGCTCCGCTTTCCTGTCAGGTGGGTTTCGTCGATCAGACGCCCAGCACGCGGTTGCGCTGCTGGACGTAGGCCTGGTCCGAAATGTTCGTCCAGCCGCCGACTTCCGAACGCGCCTTGACGAAGCTTTCGTAGATGCGGTTGGCGAGATCGCTGTGTGCGCGGGTCTCCTCGAACACCTCGTCTGCGGCCTTGCCGAAGCTGTCGTAGATTTCGTCCGAGAACTGGCGAAGCTCGACACCCTGATCCTTGATCAGGCGAGCAAGCGCGGCACCGTTCTTGGCGTTGTACTCCGACATCATGACGTCGTTTTCCATCGATGCTGCGGCTTCGATGATGAGCTGGTCCGACTTGGACAGACCGCCCCAGAAGGAGGCGTTCATGCCAAGCGCCAGCATCGAGCCCGGCTCATGCATGCCCGGGTAGTAGTAGAACTTCGCGGCCTCGTAGAACTTCATGACCTCGTCGTTCCACGGGCCGACCCATTCGGTGGCGTCGATCGCACCGGAGACCAGGTTTTCATAGATCTGGCCGCCCGGCAGGGAAACTGGCGATGCGCCGAGCTTGGCCATGACGTCGCCGCCCAGGCCCGGGATACGCATTTTCAGGCCCTTCAGGTCGTCGGCGGTGTTGATCTCCTTGTTGAACCAGCCGCCCATCTGGACGCCGGTGTTGCCGGCCATGAGGCCCTTCAGGTCGAACTGGGCCGCCAACTCGTCCCAGAGCTCCTGGCCGCCGCCGAAGCGGATCCAGGCGTTCATCTCGGTGTAGGTGAGGCCGAAGGGAACGGCCGTATAGAAGGCCCAGCCCGGGTGCTTGCCCTTCCAGTAGTAGTCAGCCGCGTGATAGCCCTGCGCGTTGCCCGAGGCGACTTCGTCGAAGGAGTCGAACGCACCGACGCGCTCGCCAGCGGCGAAGTACTGCATCTTGATGCGGCCTTCGCTCATTTCCTCCAGACGAGCGGCTAGGCGCTGGGCGCCCGTGCCGAGGCCGGGGAAGTCGCGCGGCCAGGTCGTGACCATCGCGAACTCGATACGATCCTGCGCGATTGCAGGCTTCGGGAAAGCCGAGGCGGCCGCTGCCGCTCCGGTAACACCGGCAAGGCCCGCGGCCTTGATGAATTTGCGTCGTTCCATGAGATGCTCCCTCTACGCGTGATTGTGTTCTGACGCCGCGCAACTCCGCCGTACCCGGCGATTGGCGGCAAACTCCCGACCGACTGTTCGGCAGCCGATATCTGCTGCGAAAACATTAGGACACGCGAATAGCGCACGCAATCGTCCCTAAGGCGGATGAAAGTTATATGACGTTCACGAATGAGTGCGGTCCCGCGACGGAAGATCACCGCGAATCCAGCCATTTGCACCGAGATGTTCGATGGGGCGGAAACGGTTCTTGTAGGCCATCTTGTCGCAATTCTCGATCCAGTAACCGAGATAGACGTGGTCGATGGCGTCCTCGCGCGCGCGTTCGATCAGCCAGAGGATACTGAACGTCCCCAGGCTGCGCTCCCTGGCATCCGGATCGAAGTAGCTGTAAACGGCCGACAATCCGCTTCCCAGCCGGTCGGTCAGGCAGCCGCCGACGAGCCTGCCCGACGCGTCGCGCATGGACACGAGCCCGGTATCGACGACGGAATCCTCGATCATGGCGCGGAAATCCGACATCGACATTGCCGCCATCTCGCTTCCGGAATGGCGTTCGCGCTGGTAGCGGCAGAACAGCGCATAATGCTCGTCGGTGGCGATCGCAGGGCCCGTTTGCACGTCGAGGTTGCGGTTGGCGTTCCAGACGCGGCGTTGCGAGCGGCTGCGCCGGAACGCCGCGACGGGGATGCGGATGGGGACGCAGCCATTGCAGCCGGGGCAGGCGGGACGGTAGGCGATGTGGTGCGAACGGCGGAACCCGGCGAGCGCGAGCTGGTCGTGCAGATCCTCGGCCTGGGCGCCGCGCAGTTCGGTGAACAGGTTGCGCTCGACGCGGCCGTCCAGGTACGGGCACGGCATGGGACCGGTTCGGTAGAATACGAGCGGCGGTTTTGGCGCCTGGGTCGTCATGCTGTCATCCGGGCCGCGGTCGCGAATCGACGGCGACTGTATCGCCTTGCCCCGGCGCGCGAAAGTCCGCCGCAGAGACTAGCCGGGGCTGCGGCCGGCGTTCAGTTCTGTTCTTTGTGCGGGTTCCGGGCGCGGGACCTCATGAACCGACGGGTCGGGCGTGGGCTCTGCGGCGGGTTGGTTGGCACCGAATTCATTGGGGACACGGGGGATCTCGAACCGGGGTTCGTCTGCGGTGGGCACGGGCGACGTCGGGTCCGGAGACGGTGCGGGCTCGCTGGCACCGAACTCGGTGGGCGAAACGGCCTCATCGAGTTCGAGGGGCGGCCGGTTTTCACGGAGCAGGACGATACTGATGCGCCGGTTGCGTTCGCTCTGTGTGTCGTCGGGCAACAGCGGATCGGTGTCGGCGCGTCCCTGAACCAGCGCGATGCGCTCCGCGCCCAGACCCGATTCAATCAGCAGGCGGCGTGCCGCGTTCGCGCGGTCGGAGCTCAGTTCCCAGTTGGTGTAGCCGTCTGCTGTGCGATAGG
>JAYPUG010000235.1:0-4306 GCA_038133965.1 Rhodospirillaceae bacterium
GTCGCTGAGCAGACGCGGCCTGTGGGCGACGTTCGCACGGGCACAGCCCGACGCCCTCAGGGCCAGGTTCAACGTGTCCGTCACATCGTCGGCCCGCATGGTCGTACACAGCTTCCAGGCGATGACGTAGCGCGAGAAGTCGTCCAGGATCGTCGACAGGTAGAACCAGCCCCAGCCGATCACCTTGAAGTAGGTGAAGTCGGTCTGCCAGAGCTGGTTCGGGGCCGTGGTCTTGTCCCGGAACTCATCTGCCGCCTTGATGACGACGAAGGCCGGGCTGGTGATCAGGTCATGGGCCTTGAGAACCCGATAGACCGAGGCTTCCGAGACGAAGTAGCCCTTAGTGTCCGTGAACCGGACAGCCAGCTCGCGGGAACTCAGTTCCGGTTCCTCCAGGGCCAGTTCGACGATCTGCTGACGGATTGTATCGGGGATTCGGTTCCACACCCGGCCAGGGCCTGTCGTGCGGTCTTCGAGCCCGATTTCACCGAAGGCCTGATACAAATCGTACCAGCGGTAGAACGTGGTCTTCGGGATGCCGAGCTTGTCCAACGTCCGCCGGACCGGCAGGTGGGAGCGCTCGACAGTGCGGATGATCTCCAGCTTTTCGGATGCGGGATATCTCATTCCTCGTCGCCCCCATCCCCGATCATGCTTTTTTTGAGCAGCCGGTTCTCCAGCATCTGCTCGGCCAGCGCCTCCTTGAGGTTGCGCGTCTCGGCACGCAACGTCTTCACCTCATTGCTGGTGGCTTGGCGTGCGGTATCCCCGGCCAGGCGCTTCTTGCCCGCTTCCAGGAACTCCTTCGACCAGCTGTAATATAGGCTCTCGGCGATCCCCTCGCGGCGGCACAGCGCGGCGATGCTTTCCTCGCCACGCAGTCCCTCCAGAACAATGCGGATCTTCTCTTCGGCCGAATACTGCTTGCGCGTCTTACGGCGGATATCCCGAACCGCCTGCTCGGCGGTGTCTTTCGTCGTCATCGATTTTTGTCTCATCTTCGTTCCCCTACGGGTCTCTACGATGAGCCAAAAATCCTCCCTTATGCAAACTCCTCAATCTGCCCCATGAGCGCTGACGTCAGACACCTACAGATATACCAGTGACCTTGACTGGGTCCCCGTCGAATCTCCGTCATACCCTCATGCGCCGGAGGCCGTCGCATGATCGATTTTGTGATGACCCATCCGCACATGGGTTCATGGCTTAAGGATGCAGTCCGCGCCACATTAGAACCCGACCCGTTTGAGGCTCTCAACGATCTGGAAATCTTGAACCATTTGATTCGTGTTCGGTGCGAAGCGCTGGCTGCCGGAGCCATCGAGGGAGCCGATGCGACGTACCGACCTGGCGACGGCACATAACGCAGCACTAACCGCATGGTTTTCCCCTGAGACAAAAGAGGAATCGGAACCTCGCGCCTTGCAGCCGAAGTGCCATACGAAAACCCGGATATCGTCACGGGCAGCGGTGACTGGAAAGCGCTCAGAGCGCAATTAGGGGATAATTTGGCGGAGGGTTGGAAGCCTGAACAAAACGCAGTTCCGGGTGATCTGAAACGGCTGTTGCGCTGTAGAATAACGGTATGGCGCTGAAAATATTGCAGGACCGCGTGAAAAGCACTGTCAGAGGGTCGATCGCGGCCCTCGGACTGGCGGCGGCATCCGTTGCGCCATACGGCGTCGCTGTGGCCACCCCAGCCGGCAATGCGCAGGACTTCGACCCGGTGGCCGCTTATGATGGACGAATTGCCTTCGACGTTCTGAGAAACGGGACTCCGGTGGGGTCGCATTTGGTGACCTTCGAAAAGGACGGCCGCGAGCTGGTTGCAAGCAGCCACATGCGGCTCTCCGTGGAGATGTTGTTCATCACCCTTTACCGGCTGGACTACCGGTCGGTCAGCCGCTGGCGGAACAATCGGATGGCCGGGCTTCAGGTTACCGTCGATGAAAACGGTTCGCCGTTCTCGCTAAGCGCTGACGCACTCTCCGACGGCAACGCTCTGCGGGTCCAAGCGGGCGAAGACAGCTATGTCGCGCGCCAGCCCGTCTACCCGACCGATCACTGGAATCCGGGCGTCCTGACCGAAAGGCGGGTGCTGAACACGCTGACCGGCCGTATCAACGAGGTCCGGATCGAGCAGCGCGGCCGCGAGTTGGTCCCGACCGAACACGGGCCGGTGGACGCGACACATTTCGCCTATACCGGCGAGCTGACGACCGAGGTCTGGTACGACGATTTCGGGCGCTGGGTCAGGATGCGCTTCAAGGGCTCCGACGGCTCGACCATCGAATACCGCTGCCGCCGCTGCCAGGGTGATACCGCCACCGGAGCCGGGGACGCGCGATGACCGGGGACACCCCGCGGCTCCGCATTGCCTGGATTACCGGCGCGGGCAAGGGCATAGGCCGCGCGCTGGCGCTGCGGCTGGTCGCGGACGGCTGGATCGTTGCCGCCAGCGCCCGAACCGAAGCCGATCTCGACAGCCTGGTCGCCTCCTGTCCGCCGGGTGCGGTCGTGCCGTTTCCCCTGGACATCACCGACGCCGTGGCAACGGCGCGCACGGTGGAAGCGATCGAGCAACGGCTGGGACTGCCGGATCTCTCCGTTCTCAACGCCGGCACGCACGAGCCCATGACGGCGGAAACGTTCTCGGCGCACACCCTGCGCGCGCTGATCGATGTGAACCTGATGGGCACCGCCCATTGCCTGGAGGCGCTCCTGCCCCGATACATCGCGCGAAAGGCGGGCCACATTGCCGTGGTCGGCTCGCTGGCAGGCTACCGGGGTCTGCCAACGGCGGCGGCTTACGGCGCCACCAAGGCCGGCGTGATCAACATGTGCGAGGCGCTGCGGCCCGAGCTGGCGCGCCTGGGGGTGCGGCTGAGCCTCATCAGTCCCGGGTTCGTGGAAACGCCACTGACCGACCGGAACGATTTCGAGATGCCGTTCCTCATCCCCGCCGAGAAGGCGGCCGATTACATCGCGCAGGGGCTGAAGACGGGCTCGTTCGAGACGGCGTTTCCCCGGCGCTTCGCCTTCGTCATGAAGCTGCTGCGCATCCTGCCCGACAGGGTGTTCTTTGCCATCACCCGGCGCATGGTGCGGGCATGATGGACGCCTGCGCCCGATACTGCGCATTCCTGGAAGCGCTGACGCCGCAATCCCTTGCCCGGCTCGCGGAACACGTCGCCGAGGACGTGCGCTTTGCCGATCCGTTCAACGACGTCCGCGGCCGCGATGCGATGGTGCGCGTGTTCCGGGACATGTTCGAGGCGGTCGGGCCTGTCCGCTTCACGATTTCGCGCAAGGCATGCGATGGCCGGACCTGCATGCTGGCCTGGCGCTTTTCCGCGACGCTGCGCGGCCGGCCCTGGGACTTCGACGGCACAAGCGTCGTGCTGTTCGGCACCGACGGCAAGGTAATCGAGCATATCGATCACTGGGACGCAGCCGACGCGTTTTACGGGAAGCTGCCCGTTATCGGATCGCTGCTTGCTGCAATACGGCGGCGTGTGCGGACCGACTGACCGCGGCCGTCGCGCCGTCCGCCCGCCTGTCCAGCTTCGTGAAGGCCAACGTGACCTGGCCGATCTCGATTCCCAGCTTGGTAACGCGGGCGCGGTTGATCAGGATGCCGGACGGCTGCAGGAACATCCAGTCGTTGAAATGAACCCGCAGCGTGCGGTCGCCGACCTTCAGATCCATGTCGTACTGCCAGTTCAGAGCATTGCCCGCCGCCTCGCCGGCGGCGACGCCCACGACATCGTCGGCCCGGCCCTCGTAACGGTCGGAGCCGGTCTTGACGATGGTCCAGACCCGCCGGT
The DNA here is from genome assembly GCA_038133965.1 of Rhodospirillaceae bacterium. Lineage (GTDB taxonomy): Bacteria > Pseudomonadota > Alphaproteobacteria > UBA6615 > UBA6615 > JAYPUG01. Next base: position 3,828 of record JAYPUG010000235.1, read on the forward strand.
CAGTTTCGCCGTCGCTATAGAAAAAGCGCTCGTCCAGAACCAGTGTGTCGCCCTTCACCGTCCCGGTGATATGCACGGTGAACTGACGGCGCACGCGCCCGAAACGGTCCTCGAAAATGCCCGAAGCGCGGGTCTCGCCGTCGAAATAGCTTTCGATCGCCAGCTTGGGCTCGTTCGTCGCAAAATCAGTCGGTTTCATACCCGTACAACCAGCCAGAAATAGGGTCACAGCAAGAATGGTGCATATCGTCGGCCGCATTACGTCCCTTCTCGGCGGACATAGCGCCGCACAGTCCTGTTTCCCAGCCGCCGGCGGATGATCGCGTGCCGGGCCGCCGTGATTGGGAAACCTCGGACGACCGCAATCGCCGTCATCTTTATTACGACCGGGAGCACCGCGTAGATCACCACCAGCGCCCATTTTCCGCCCGTCGCGCTCGCTTCCGGGCGGAAACCCGTCGCTTCGACCAGCGGCAGGG
>JAYPUG010000236.1:0-4279 GCA_038133965.1 Rhodospirillaceae bacterium
TTTCCACAGGCGGTGCACGCCCATGCTCATCAGGTCGTTCATCAGGTCGTAGCGGCCTGCGACCGATGAGAACACGTCGCCCACGCGCGCGCGCTTCTCCGAGACGGGGACCTCCTCGAAGCCGAAATGCGTGGTGTCGTGCGCCGATGTGGGGCCAGGATCGCGCATAGCCGGGCGAACATATCGAGGAGGCGGGCACGCGGCAAAAGAAAAGCCGCTGGCTGCGCACCCGCATGATAAGAGAGGCCATGCCGTCGTTTGCGGGTTTGCGCCATGCCCGAACTGCCTGAAGTCGAGACCGTCGTGCGCGGGTTGCGGCCCGCGCTGGAGGGCCAGCGCATCGTGCGCGCGGAAATCCGGCGCCCGGACCTGCGATTCCCCTTTCCCGAAAGGTTCGCGGAACGGCTCGAGGGCCGGACCGTGGTCGAGGTCGTGCGCCGCGCGAAGTACATCCTCGTCCGGCTCGATTCCGGCGAGACCTGGCTCGCCCATCTGGGCATGTCGGGGCGTTTCACGGTCGTGCCCGGGGCGGAGGCGGCGCCCGGCCGGGCGACATCGGGCCAGGTCGGGCACAATTCCGGCTGGGCCCTGGCTGGAAAGCACGACCATGTGATCGTCGAGACGGAGACGGGCGGGCGCCTCGTCTTCAACGATGTGCGCCGCTTCGGCTTCATGGACCTGATTGCGCCCGGTGGCGAGGCGGACAGCGTGCACCTGCGAACGCTCGGCCCCGAACCGCTGTCCGACGCGTTCGACGCGGACTATCTGGCGCGCACGCTCAAGGGCAAGCGCACGCCCGTGAAGGCCGCTCTTCTCGACCAGAGGGTCGTTGCCGGTATCGGCAACATCTATGCCTGCGAGGCGTTGTGGCGCGCGGGACTGAGCCCGCGGCGCAGCGCTCACACGATTGCCGGCGGGCGTGCGGCGCGGCTGGTGGAGGGCGTGCGCTCGGTCCTCGGCGATGCGATCGCGGCGGGTGGATCGTCCTTGCGCGATTATGTGCACACCGACGGCGAACTCGGCTATTTCCAGCACAGCTGGGCCGTCTATGGCCGCGAGGGCGAGAGTTGCGCGAAATGCCGGGACGCCGGCCGCGACGATTGCCGGATCGCGCGGATCGTCCAGTCGGGCCGCTCCACTTTCTATTGCTCTCGGCAGCAGCGGTAAGCTATGAGCGGCGTTATGCTGCTTTGCACAATAAGTTTTCGGCGATGCGTGGCCGCCCTGCTCGGCGCGGGCTTCCTGGCCGCCGCTGTGGGCCTCGTGACGGTTCCCGGCGGCGCCGTTGCCCAGGACACGGCCTATCTTGCGGATGTGGACGACCTGCCGCTGGCACCGGGCCTGACCGAGGATCCCGCCGCGCGCGTGGTCTTCGACAAGCCCGAGGGCCGTATCGTCGAGGCGGCGGCGAGCGGGCCAGTCGCCGCAGCCGCCGTCAGTGCTTTCTATGCCGACACGTTGCCGGCCCTGGGCTGGGTGCCGGCCGGGCCCGGCGCCTGGACGCGTGCGCGCGAGCGCCTCGAAATCCGCGTCGATGCCGCTGCAACGCCGCTGATCGCGCGGTTTTCCATCGCGCCCCGCGCGCAGTAACGGCCGGCGTCGCGGATCCGATCCGGAATACGAACTCACCGATTCTCGAACACGAGACCCAAGCAGGAGAACATTCCATGGCCTACGAAAATATCGAGGTCGAGACACGCGGCCACGTCGGGCTCATCCGGCTCAACCGGCCCAAGGCCCTGAACGCGCTCTGCGACGCGCTGGTTGCCGAGCTGGGTGAGGCGCTCGACGCGTTCGAGGCGGACGACGAGATCGGCTGCATCGTGCTGACCGGGTCGGAAAAGGCCTTCGCGGCCGGTGCCGACATCAAGGAAATGGCCGAAAAGACCTACATGGACGCCTACCTGTCCGACTTCATCACCCAGGGCTGGGAGCGGGTGCCCGTCTGCCGCAAGCCGGTGATCGCCGCGGTGGCGGGATATGCGCTGGGCGGGGGGTGCGAGCTCGCGATGATGTGCGACTTCATCATCGCCGCCGACACGGCCAGGTTCGGCCAGCCCGAGATCACCATCGGCACCATCCCGGGGGCGGGTGGCACCCAACGCCTGACCCGTTTCGTGGGCAAATCCAAGGCGATGGAGATGGTGCTCACCGGCCGCATGATGGATGCCGATGAGGCCGAGCGGTCGGGTCTCGTAAGCCGCGTGGTGCCGGCCGACGACCTGATCGAAGAGGCGATCAAGGCGGCGGAGACGATCTGTGGCCTGTCGCGCCCCGTGGTCATGCTGGCCAAGGAATCCGTCAACCGAGCCTACGAGACCACGCTTTCCGAGGGCGTGCGGTTCGAGCGGCGGCTGTTCCACTCGACCTTCGCAACCGAGGATCAGAAGGAAGGGATGGCGGCATTCGTCGAGAAGCGCTCGCCGGCCTTCAAGCACCGCTAGAAACACGCACCGCCCCGCAGCGCACACGGGCCGCCGGGTTAGAAACCGGCGGAATTTCAGCCGTTTGTGCGCTTGACGGGGTCCCGAAGCGCGGCTATACACCGCGCCCGAACCCTGTACGAATTCGAGAACGACATGGCCAATCATCATTCCGCGAAGGTGCGCATCCGGCGCAACGCGCGCCGCGAAGTCATCAACCGGAACCGGCTCACGCGTGTGCGCACGCACGTCAAGAAGGTCGAGGCGGCGATCGCTGCTGGCGACAAGCCGGGCGCCGAGGCGGCATTTCGTGCCGCGCAGCCCGAGATGCAGCGGGGCGCCCAGAAGGGCGTGATGCATGCCAATACCGTGTCGCGGAAACTGTCGCGCTTGTCAGCACGTATCAAGGCGATGGCCTAAGCGCCCACCGCCTCGACGTTTTTCCGAACCGCGCCCTCCGGGCGCGGTTTTTCGTTGTGCGAACGTCGGGCGGCGGGGCGCGAAATTTTGTGATTTTTTTCGGATTCGATGTTTTGAGCGGTTGCGGGCCTGCCCCCGTCACGTTATGTTCGCTCCTGCCTTCCGGTGCCGAGTTAATAGTAAAACAAAATACTCGGACGGCGGAATTGGGAGCCAATACAGAAAAGGACTTGAGGAGATCTGGTTGAGTTAAACATCAACAAGATCTCAGGAGAGGTTTTGCGCGCCAGAAGAATAAAAGTTCGGTTTTGATAATTAAAAACAAGTAAAACCGGAGGCGCGCAGTTGGGGTCTCGTTCGAGTGCGGCCCGCTTTCTTTCCGAAGTTCTCGCCAATGATTTGGCGCTTCTGTCTGGTTCCTTCGCCGGGAGTTTCGGAGGCGGGGGTGGACAGTGACGTGTTCTTCGGGCGCATCGCCCATGGCATAGGCTGATCTGTCTGCGTGCCGAGCGGGGCCGGGTTTCCGACCCGCCGCCTGGCGCCGCTGCGTGGTGTGCGGCCGTTCCCTGGCAGGTCGCGTGCCGGACCTGTGATTGTTCTTTGGAGAGTTTCGCCAGATGGTTGAACAGTGGGGGCAAGCTGACGGATCGTTGACCGAGCAATGGGCTCGGGTCAGGGCACGACTGCGGTCGGACGTCGGCGAAGCGGCATTCAACAGTTGGCTCAAGCCGTTGACCTTGGGCGAGTTTCATGGCGGCCGGCTCCGTGTGGCGGTGCCCACGCGGTTTATGCGTGACTGGATCGACCAGAACTACGGCGACCGCCTGGCGGAGCTGTGGGCGGACGAGAACGAAACGGTCAGCAACGTCGAGATCATCGTCGAGCCCACCCAGACGGTGATCCAGCCTGCGGGCGCGCCGCCGCGTGCGAGCCTGGCCGACCGCATCGAGGCGGAAGCCGCGCAGGGTGCGGAACAGGCAAGCCGAAGCGATCCCGCGGCCTATGGCGCCGAGGGCGGCATCGAGGACGTGCGGGCCCTGCTGGGCGATCATTTCAAGTTCACGAACTTCGTGGTCGGCAAGTCGAACGAGCTCGCCCATGCGGCAGCACGGCGGGTCGCGGAGTCCAAGTCGGTGCCGTTCAACCCGCTGTTCCTGTACGGCGGCGTGGGGCTTGGCAAGACCCACCTGATGCATGCGATCGCGTGGCACATCGTTGAGCGCGAGCCGCGCCGGCGCGTCCTCTACATGTCGGCCGAGAAGTTCATGTACCAGTTCATCCGGGCCCTGCGGTACCGGACGATCATGGACTTCAAGGAGCAGTTCCGCTCGGTCGATGTGCTGATGATCGACGATATCCAGTTCATCGCTGGCAAGGATTCGACCCAGGAAGAGTTCTTCCACACCTTCAATGCGCTGGTGGACCAGAACCGCCAG
>JAYPUG010000237.1:0-4241 GCA_038133965.1 Rhodospirillaceae bacterium
GCTTCGCGGTGGTCGCCTCCGAGGTGAAGTCGCTGGCCAGTCAGACCGCCAAGGCGACCGAGGAAATCGGTGCCCAGATCGCTGCCATCCAGGCCGAGACCAAGGACGCCGTCGAGGCGATCCAGGGCATCGGTCAGGTGATCTCGGAGATTTGCGACACCGCGACGGCCATTGCGTCCGCCGTCGAGGAACAGGGGGCTGCGACCCGCGAGATCGCAGCGAACGTGCAGCAGGCCGCCTCGGGCACCCAGGACGTCTCGACCAACATCGTCGAGGTCTCGCGCGGTGCGCAGGAGACGGGCTCGGCCTCCCAGCAGGTCCTGTCGGCCGCCGAACAGCTCGGCGCACAGTCGGAAGAGCTGCAGACGGCCGTTGCGGACTTCCTCGAAGGGGTCAAGGCCGCCTAGGCAAGCGAACCTGCATACAGTTTCGTCAGGGCCGGCCCGATATCGGGGCGGCCCTTTCGATTCCGGTCCTGTCGCCGCTTGACTTTGCCGCCGCGGATGAAACGATACCCCCTCATCATGTACTGAACGGCGCGCCGGAGCGGGCTTTCGAGGGGGACTTCAATGGTAATCGATTTCAAGGGCCGGGTGGCGGTCGTGACCGGCGCCGGCAACGGGCTGGGCCGCAGCTATGCACTGGCACTGGCAGCGCGCGGCGCGAAGGTTGTGGTCAACGATTTGGGCGGTGCCGTGGATGGCAGCGGCGGTTCGGCGACGCCCGCCGACCAGGTCGTGGAGGAAATCCGGGCCGCCGGCGGCGAGGCCGTCGCCAACTACGACAGTGTCGCGGAGCGCGACAGCGCGGCCAACATCGTCCAGACCGCCATCGACAGCTTCGGCGGCATCGACATCGTCATCAACAATGCCGGCATCGTCCGCGACAAGACGTTCCACAAGATGGAACTGGACGACTATGAGTTCGTCGTGAAGGTCCACCTGCTGGGCTCGGTCTATGTCACCCATGCCGCCTTCCCGCACATGCGCGAGGCGAACTACGGACGCATCCTGATGGTATCGTCCAACGCCGGGCTCTACGGCAATTTCGGCCAGACCAACTATTCCGCCGCCAAGATGGCCGTCGTCGGGCTGGTGAACACGCTCAAGCTCGAAGGCGCGCGCTACAACATCACCGCAAACGCGCTGGCCCCACTGGCCGCAACCCGCATCGCCGAGCCGTCGGGAATCTTCGACACCTACGATGCCGACCTGGTCACGCCGGACGCGGTGGCGGCGATGGTCTCGTACCTGGTCAGCGAGGCGTGCACCGACAGCGGCAACGTGATCGCGGCGACCGCAGGCTACTACTCGCGCATCCAGGTCATGGAAGGCGCGGGCGTGAACGTCGATCCGCGCGAGACCATGACGCCCGAGCGGATTGCCGAACTGTGGCCGCAGATCGTCGATATGCGCGATCCGAAGGGCTACACCGACGCGCTGGAGAACCTGACCGCGGTGATGGCCAAGGAATAGCCCTCAGGCCCGCCGCAACTCGCGCTTGAGGATCGTGCCCGCCTCGGCGATCGAAGCGCGCGAGCGCTGGTAGAGACGCTGCCACATCCAGATGAAGTGGGTCATCCCCTCCTCCACCTTGAGCTGGTGCGGCACCCCAGCAGCCACGAGACGGTCGGCCAGCGCCCGGCTGTCGTCCACCAGCGGGTCGAGGTCGCCCACCATCACCCAGGTGTAGGGCAGGCCCGAAAGATCGGCGTGGAGCGGCGCTGCGCGGGGATCCGTCGCGGACACCTCCTGCCCCTCCAGATAACCGTCCCATATCCATTGCATCTGGGCCCGGCTGAGCCCGTAGGTGCCGTCGCCGATCTCCCGCCAGGCGGGCGTGTCCACGTCGATCTGATACACGCCATAGACGAGCGCGAGCGCCTTTACCGCCCCGGTCCCCTTGAGTTCCGCGCCGGCATAGAGCGCCAGGGTCGCACCGGCGGAATCGCCGCAAAACGCGATCCGGTCCGGGTCGAGTCCGTTCGCCGCCCCTTCCTCGCGCACCCAGGTCGCCGCGGCCATGGTCTCGTCCACCGGCACGGGGAAGCGGTGCTCGGGCCAGAGCCGGTAATCGACGCTGGCGACCGCGCAGCCGCTTTCGACCGCGAGGCGGCGGCAGATCTGGTCATAGGCCTCGACATCGCCCGTCCACCAGCCGCCGCCGTGAATGAACACCGTCACCGGCGCCGGTCGCTCGTCGGTCGGGAAGTGGAGCCGCAGCAGGAACGGCCCGTGCGGCCCCTCGACCGTCACGTCGCGCACCTCGTGAACGTCCAGCCGCCCGTCGGGCTGGTTCAGGAACGCGTAGTAGCGCCCCCGTGCCGCACGCGCCTCCTCGACGCCGACCTCAGCCGGGTCCGGCAGGGCCGCACCCGATTCCTTGATCCGGTCGAACACGGCCTGCAGGCCGGGACATACGGGTGACGGCATGGCCCCTTCCCCCCTACTCGGTCTTGCCGGCGGCTTCGGCGTCGAGCTGGTTGCGCAGCTCGCGCTTCACGATCTTGCCGTAGTTGTTCTTGGGCAGCGACGCTGCGACCCGGTACTGCTTGGGCCGCTTGAAGCGCGCGATATTGTCGAGGCAGAGCTGGTCCAGCGCGCCCGTGTCGATCTCCTGCCCCTCGGCGGGCGCGACGAAGGCAACGACCTCCTCGCCCCACTCCGGATGCGGCTGGCCGACGACGGCGCATTCGAGCACAGCCGGATGACGCAGCAGAACCTCCTCGATCTCGCGCGGATAGATGTTGGAGCCGCCGGAAATGATCAGGTCCTTGGAGCGGTCCTTGAGCGTCAGATAGCCGTCCGCGTCGAAGGCCGCCATGTCGCCGGTGTGCAGCCAGCCGCCACGCAGCGTGTCGGCGTTGGCGTCCGGGCGTTCCCAGTAGCCCTTCATCACCACATCACCGCGCACGATCACCTCGCCCACTTCTCCCGTGGGAACCGGGTTGTCGTCGCCGTACACGACCTGCACCTCGACGACCGACTGCGCGAAACCGACCGAGCCGAGCCGTTCTTCGTAGCGCGGGTGATCCGTCGCCACGTGATCCTCGCGCGGCAGGACCGTGATGGTCATCGGGGCCTCGCCCTGGCCGTAGAGCTGGACAAACTTCGGCCCGAACCGGTCGAGCGCGCGCTTCAGGTCGGCCACGTACATCGGCCCACCGCCGTAGGTGATGGTGCGCAGGCCCGGCGCCTCGTCCCCGCCCGGATGCTCCACCAGGCGCTTGACCATGGTCGGCGCAGCAAAGAAGGACACATCGCTGTAGTGCCGGCACAGCTCGAAAATCTCGTCCGGCTCGAAGCCACCGGATTCCGGAACCACCTGTGCGGCGAAGCGTGCCAGGTGGGGAATGCCGTAGCAGCCCGAACCGTGCGACATGGGCGCGGGATGGAGCGCCACGCCGTCCGGCGGGAACCGGTCGATATCGACGAAGTAGTTGAGGGTCATCTCCCACAGGTTGCGGTGCGTCAGCATCGCGCCCTTGGGCTGTCCCGTGGTGCCCGAGGTGTAGAACAGCCAGGCGAGGTCGTCGTTGCCGCGTTCCGCCATGACGACAGGGTCGGTTCCGCGCAGGCGGGCATATTCGTCCCCCTGCCCCACGACAACGAGCCGCGTTTCGGTGCCTGCCGCCTCGATGGCCCGCGTCCCTTGCTCGGCGTGATCCGCCGTCACGAACAGCACCTTCGCGCGGGCATTGTCGAGGATGAAGGCGAGCTCCTTTTCGTGGAGCTTGGAATTGATCGGCAGCGCGCACATGCCGGCATGCAGCGCGCCGTGAAAGACCTCTAGGAATTCCGGGCAGTTGGTCATGAACAGCGCCACCCGGTCATCGCGCGCGAGGCCCAGTTCACCCTGCAGTGCCCCCGCCAGCCCCGCCGCGCGCCGCGCCAGCGTCGCGTAATCGCAGTAGGCGCGCGTGCCGTGGCCGATTGCCGTCCGGTCGGGAAAGCTCTGCGCCGCGCGCACGAGCAACTGGTTGAGATTCATGGAAAAGCCCTCCTGCCCGCCGCTAGAATGGCGCAGGCTTCGAGGGACGACAAGCGGGAGACCTGCGCCGATGGCGTACCAACTCTACTACTGGCCGACAATCCAGGGACGCGGCGAGTTCATACGCCTGCTGCTCGAGGATGTGGGCGCGGACTACGACGACGTGATCCGCAAGCCCGAGTCCGAGGGCGGCGGCCGGGAGGCGCTCTTGGCGCTGCTGGAGGAAACGGGCCACTTCGCCCCGCCGATCC
>JAYPUG010000238.1:0-4228 GCA_038133965.1 Rhodospirillaceae bacterium
CCCGATCCGGAAGGAAACGTGGTGGAACTGGCCGTCGAGTCCGTCTGGTACGTGCCCGCGCCGCACGGGGCACCGCTCGATCTTTCATGGAACGACGAGGAACTGATTTCCTGGGCCGAGGACCACTGCCGTGAGACCCCGGGTTTCATGATGCGCGCCGACTGGAAGGCGCGTGCCCGCGAGGAACTGCTTGCCAACGGACACATCGAGGCCGAAGGGCTGGTCAGCGACGTGGCCTAGGAAACGAAACACAATCAGGGCCCTGGGCCCGCTTGAACACATTGGGGGGAGCCGATGTTCGAGTATTTTCCCGACAACTACGCCTGGAGCCTGACCACCGCGACGCTGTTCGACGAGGTGGGCACCACAAGCGAGCCGGAAGAGGTGCTCCGCTCGGTTAAGCATCTGGCCGGCGGTGACCCGGCGACCGCGAACGAGGCCTGGTACGAAGGCTTCACGCAGCTGGCCGAAAAGCAGGAACGGCTGGCGGACCGCGACATGGGCGAGGGACACCCGCTGACGGCGGCGCGCAAGTATCACCGGGCGGGCATCTATCACCTGCGCGCCGAACGCTTCCTGAAGCACGACGACCCGCGCGAGATCATGTCCTACCAGCGCGGAATCGATGCCTACCGCAAGGCGCGTGAGGTGGGGCGCGACCCGGTCGAGTATGTCGATGTGCCGTTCGGCGGCGCGGTCATGCCCTGCATGTTCGTGAAGGCCGCGGTCGATGGCCCGGCACCCTGCATGATCCACATCCAGGGCTTCGACTCCCTCAAGGAGTTCCACTACCCGATCATCGGCGAGGAATACCGGCGGCGCGGCATGCACATGCTGATCGTCGATCAGCCGGGCGCGGGCGGCGCGCTGCGCCTGCACGGGCTCACGACCGACCATGAGACCGAGCATTACGTCGCAGCATTGGTGGACTATGCGGAAAGCCGCGCAGATGTGGACGCGGACCGCATCGGCCTGTCGGGCAACAGCCTGGGCGGCTACTACGCGCCGCGCGCCGCGGCCTTCGAGAAGCGCCTGAAGTGCTGCATCGCGTGGGGCGCGCTGTGGGACTTCTCGGTCTATTTCGAGAAGGCCTACGCCAAGGTCGCCACCGCCCCGTCTGTGCCGGATATGGTCAGCCACGGCATGTGGGTGATGGGCCAGGACACCGCGGAAGGTGCGCTGGAGGTGTCACGAAAGATGACGCTGGCACCGGTTGCGGACAGGATCACCTGCCCGCTGCTCGTCGCCCATGGCGAGAACGACCGCCAGGTACCGCTCTGGATGGCCGAGAGGACCATCGAGGCGGCAGTGAACAGCCCGAACCGCAAGCTCAAGGTGTTCACGCTGGAAGAGGGCGGAGCCGAGCACTGCCAGATCGACAACCGCCAGCTGATCGGCGATGTCATGTCGGACTGGGCGGCGGAGATCTTCGGTCTCGATCCGGCGGGGATCGCCTGAGCGAGAAAGGCCGACACACGTGTCCGACGAAATCGACAGGATCAGCGCAGAAATCTCGGCACGCCTGGAACAGCTCGAACACGGCACCGCCGGGGAGGGGGCCGAAGACGAGGTTTACGAACGGATCGAAGGCTGCTGCAGCGCCTGCCGCTTCTACGACCGCACAGCCTTCGGCAACGTCAACTACGCCGAGTGCCGGCGCTATCCGCCCACGATGGTCAATGAGCAGGTGAACGGCATCCCGCGCGCCGTCTGGCCGGTGGTGGGATACGATGATTTCTGCGGTGAATACGCGGCAGAGGAAGCCTAGAGGCCACGCACCCGCGCAATCGCTTGCGGGTTCCATCTGCCTGCGGATTGGTGCGAATATTTCCGGATCGAATTTGGAGCAGGGACGAACCCCATGAGCACACGAGACGCCGCAGCGGAAAATACCGCCGTCGAGGAAATCCCCGTCCTGGACCTCGCACCGTTTTTCGCGGGCGAGGCGGGCGCAGCCGAACGCCTTTCCGGCGAACTGCGCCACGCTCAGGAGAATATCGGCTTCTATTTCGTCGCCAACCACGGCGTCGACATGGACCTGATCCGCCGCGGCTATCGCGAACTCGAGCGCTTCTTCGCACTGCCGATGGAGGAGAAACTCAAGCTGCGCGCCTCGGCGACCCGGCCCGGATATGTACCGCCGAACTCGGTCGTCTACGTCACCTCGCCTGTCAATGCGAACACCAAGCCCGATCTCAACGAGGTGCTGCGCTACGTCAACGACCGGCCGGAGGATCACCCGGGCCGAATCGCAGGCCGGCGCTTCCACGGGCCCAACCCCTGGCCGGAGAACCTGCCGGGCTTCCGCGAGACGATCACGGCGTGCCACGAGGAACTTGCCGCGCTGGGCCGACGCCTGCTGCCGCTCTATGCGCTTGCGCTCGACAAACCGGCCGATTTCTTCACGCCGTTCTTTGACGACCCGATGTGGACGACGCGCAATTCCCACTATCCGGTGGTGCCGGCGGAGGAGAACCAGTTCGGCATCGCGCCGCACCAGGACGCCGGTTTCATGACCCTGTTGCCGTTGTCGGAGGTTCCCGGCCTGGAAATCCGCACCCGCGCCGGCAACTGGATCAACGCCGACCACATGAAGGACGACGCCATCATCATCAACACGGGTGAATTCCTAAACCGCTGGACGAACGGCCGGTTTCTCGCATCGCCGCACCGGGTCAACCCGCCCAGGAAGGACCGCTACTCGATGGCGCTGTTCTTCAACCCCAGCCCCGACGCGGTCGCCGAACCGCTCGACACCTGCGTGTCGGAGGACAACCCGGCGCAGTTCGAACCGATGAGCCTCTATGACTATGTCTGCTGGTACGTGGATCGAAACTACCCGCCGGAAGCCGGCGGCAAGCGTGAGACGGGCGACACCGAAAAGACGGCGGCGGAGTAGGGGCCGGAAACGCCCGTTCCGTTGCGCGGGACTTCCCGGACCCGCCTAGCTGATGTCGCCGGCGTCGTGTCGCTCGGGCACCTGAAGTTCCTCGGGACCGTTGACCCGGTTGACCCGGCGGCCGCGCTGCACGGCAGGGCGCGCCTGGATTTCCTCGGCCCAGCGCACCACGTTCGCATAGGACGCCACGTCGAGGAACTCCGAGGCCTCGTACTGGTTGTTCAGTACCAGGTTTCCGTACCAGGCATAGGTCGCGATATCGGCGATGTTGTAATCGTCGCCGCACAGGAAATGCCGCGCCGCCAGGTTCCGGTCGAGCACGTCGAGCTGACGCTTCACCTCCATCGCGAAGCGGTCGATCGGATATTCCATGGGGTAGGGGGCGTAGTGATAGAAATGGCCGAAGCCGCCGCCCAGATAGGGCGCGCTGCCCATTTGCCAGAACAGCCATGACAGGCATTCCGCGCGGGCCGACGGCTCGCTCGGCACGAAACGCCCGAACTTCTCGGCGAGGTAGAGCAGGATCGCGCCGGACTCGAACACCCGTGTCGGCGTCTCGGTGCTGTAGTCCATCAACGCCGGGATCTTGGAATTCGGGTTCACCTCGACGAAGCCCGAGCCGAACTGCTCGCCGTCGACGATGCGGATTAGCCAGGCGTCGTACTCGGCCTCCTCGATGCCGAGCGCAAGCAACTCCTCGAACAGCACCGTCACCTTGACCCCGTTGGGCGTCGCCAGCGAATAGAGCTGATGCGGATGCTTGCCGACAGGCAGTTCCTTGTCGTGGGTGGCGCCCGCGACCGGCCGGTTCAGGCCGGCCCAACGGCCGCCGTTTTCCTTGTCGAAGGTCCAGACCTTTGGTGGCGTGTATTCCGATGCTTCGGCCATGGGTGTGTTTCCTGTTTTCTGGTGGCCGTTAGCCTTACGAGAAAAGCGTCACGACGTGATCGAGGATATGAGGGTCACTTCGGCCGGAACCGGCCGAAGTCAATGCCGGTTTCACGCGAAAGGCGGCGCGAGGGCCGCGTGAATCTCGGGTCTGCGGCTCAGTAGCGCCCGAGCGTGATCTTGGTCGAAGCGAGCTCGTCGTAGTCGTCGCCGTCCTTCTTCACCGCGATGACCTCGGCGAAGTAGGTGTTGCCGCGGCCGCCCGAGCACGGCGGGAGGTAGCCCGGCCTCGCATAGTCGCCGGTCGCCCGGTTCCGCCGGACGACCCATGTACCCGCCGGCAGGCCGTCGGCTTTCTCGCCAGGAACGGAGGGCAGGGTCGCCTTGCCCACACCGGGCGTGATGTCGTAGCCGATCTTTCCGTGACCGCCCCCGTAGGAG
>JAYPUG010000239.1:0-4226 GCA_038133965.1 Rhodospirillaceae bacterium
TCTGACGTGCTTCGACAAGGTGATGGAGTACGCCCCGCATCCCATCGAGCGGGTCGAGATCCCCTTCGAGGGCAACTACATCCAGGGTGTTCTGCACATGGTGCCGGGCGCCGAGAAGGCGCCGACGGTCGTCTTCTGCCCGGGCATGGACATGACCAAGGAAGCCTTCGTCGATGCGCTGAACCACCCCTTCGTCAATCGCGGGCTCAACTGCCTGCATCTCGACGGGCCGGGGCAGGGCACATCGAACATCCGCAAGATTCGCGTCACGCTCGACAATTACGAGCGCGCGGGTTCCGCGGCCATCGACTATCTGTGCGAGCGCCCGGAGGTCGATCCCGACCGGATCGCCGTGTCGGGCTTCTCGATGGGCTCCTACTGGGGCATGCGGCTGGCCGCGCTGGACGACCGGGTGAAGGCGGTCGCCACGGCGGCGGCGTGTTACGGGCCGAAGACCGCGATCTTCGAGCAGGCCTCGCCGCGCTTCAAGCAGGTCTTCATGTACATGGCCGGCATCCACGACGAGGACGAGTTCGACGAGTTCGCCTCCAAGATGGTGCTCGACGATGTGGCCGATAAGGTGAAGTGCCCGGCGCTGCAGGTGACTGGCGAGTACGACCCGCTGGCGCCGCTCGACACGGTGCTGCCGATCTACGAGAAGGTGCCGGCGCCGAAGGAACTGTGGGTGATCGAGAACGACTTCCACAACCCGCGCAACCGCCCGAACTTCGGCGGGATCGACTTCTACGGTTACCTCGCCGACTGGATCAACGACGTGTTCGCCGGGAAGATCGCGCCTGATCATCAGCGAGAGATCCTGGTGCCCGAGCACGGCGGGATCGGGCCGTATGTCGATCAGATCGCGGGCGGTTTCACCCTGCCCGAGCGGGTCGGCGCGCCGACGGGCCTGATGCCCGAGCAGCTCGGCCCGGCGGGCATCCGGGAGGACTAGCCCGCGCGCCCGGCTCCGGCCAGCCGCCGCCCATAGGCGATCGCGGCGGCCATGTTCGTGGCGTCGGCTTTCCCCTGCCAGGCGATGTCGAACGCTGTGCCGTGATCGACCGAGCAACGGTCAAAGGGCAGGCCGACGGTCACGTTGATCGCCGTGTCGAAGGCGATCAGCTTCACCGTCGCATGGCCCTGGTCGTGATACTGGGCGACCACCAGGTCGAACTCGCCGTGATGTGCGCGCGCGAACACCGTGTCGCCGGACAGCGGTCCCACGGCGTCGATTCCCTCGGCCTGCGCGGCCGCGACGGCGGGTGCGACCTCGCGCTCGTCCTCGTTGCCGAACAGACCGCCCTCGCCGCAATGGGGGTTGAGGCCGGCCACGGCGATGCGCGGGCGTGCGATCCCCAGCCGCCTGAAGTGGCCGTCGCCGGCGCGGATCACCTCGAGCACGCGGTCATGCGTGCAGCGCGCGATGGCGCCGGCAAGCGAGACATGGGCCGAGACGTGGATCGTCGAGAGCGTCGGCGAGGTCAACAGCATGTAGGGCTTGATGCCGCCCGCCAGGCGGCTCAACAGGCCCGTGTGCCCGTCATAGTGATAGCCGGCGGCATTCAGCGCCGCCTTGTTGATCGGCGCGGTGACGATGCAGCCGGTCTCGCCCGCCATCGCCTTCGCCGCCGCTGCCTCGATATAGGCGTAGGCCGCAGCACCGCCGGCCGCCGTTGCCTCGCCGGGCGGCACGTCTGCGACGCCGTCGGTCGGGATGTCATCGACGGGAAACTCGCCGTCGAAGTCGAGGCCGGTGCCGAACGTTTCGTTGGCGCGATCCATCACCGCGCGCGATCCGATGATCTCGATACCGGTGCGGTCAGCTGCCGGCAGTGCAGCCAGCGCCTTCACGATCACTTCGGGGCCGACCCCGGCGGGGTCGCCCATCGTTATAGCAATCGGGGTGATCGCGATGGAGAGACTGTCGGCCACGGGGTCAGTTCTCGGGCAGGGGGATGAACTCGTCGTCGCCCTCAATCTGGCCAAAGCGGCCTGCCTTCCAGTCGGCCTTGGCCTGCTCGATGCGCGCCTCGGAGCTCGACACGAAGTTCCACCAGATGTGGCGTTCGCCGTCGATGGGCGCGCCGCCCAGCAGCATGACCCGGGCTCCGTTTGCCGACGAGATGGCAACGTCCGCGCCCTCGGCGAGCACCAGCATCTGGTTTTCGCCATAGGTCGTGCCGGCGAGTTCGATCTCGCCCTCGACCACATAGATCGCACGTTCCGCGTGCTCGTCGGTCACGTCGAGCGAGGCGCCGGTGTCCAGACGGGCATCCAGATAGAACATGGGGGAGACGGTCTCGACCGGCGAAGTTTCGCCGTAGGCGGTGCCCGCGATCAGGCGCATCTCGACGCCGTCACGCGCGATGACAGGCAACGTGTCCTTCGGATGGTGGAAGAAGGCGGGCTCGCGTTCCTCCTCGGCCTTCGGCAGGGCAATCCAGGTCTGGATGCCGAACAGGGTCGCGTCGCTGTCGCGGATCTCGTCGCGCGTGCGCTCGGAATGGACGATGCCCCGGCCCGCCGTCATCCAGTTCACGTCGCCCGGGCGGATCGGCTGGGCGTAGCCCAGGTCGTCGCGGTGCGTGATCTCGCCCTCGAACAGGTAGGTGACCGTTGCCAGACCGATATGCGGGTGCGGGCGCACGTCGATGCCCTCGCCGGGCGGGAAATCGTTCGGGCCCATCCGGTCGAAGAAGATGAACGGGCCGACGGTGCGCCGGCGTGCATGAGGCAGGACGCGGGCGACCTCGAAGCCGCCGATGTCGCGCGGGCGGGCCTTGATGATCAAATCGACGGCGTCGGACATTCTATTCCTGCTCTGGTCGTTCGCGGCGTGTGCCCCTCAGATATGCCGGGGCAGACGCAAATCAACCGGACTTGCGGCCTTTCCGCGCCTTGCGGCTCTGGATCGCGCGCCAGGCGCCCAGCAGGACGAAGTCGCGCTTGCCCCACGGTCCCTTCGCGGCCTCGGCAAGCGAGCGCCGCGTGGCATCGATGGCGGGAACCCGGAAGCCGGCCTTGCGTGCCGTGGCGACCATCAGGCGAGCGTCCTTGGCGGCGCCGGCGAGGTCGAACGTGACGTTCTTCGACACCTTGCCGTGGGCGGCATCCATGACGATCGGGATGCGCGGCGGCGCAACCTTGGCCGCACCGCTGGATTCGGCCAGGAACTCGGTCGCGAGCCCGGGTTTGATGCCGGCGCTTTCCGACAGTGCGATGGCTTCGCCCAACGCCTCCCAGTAGCAAAGCAGCGGCAGGTTGATGGCGAGCTTCATGGTCGTGCCCGCGCCGACGGGGCCCATCCGGTCCACCTTGCGGCAGAGCTGTTCCATGACGGGTTTCGCACGTTTCCAGGCCGTCGGTGTTCCGCCAGCCATGCCCAGCAGGTTTCCGGCGCGTGCCGGTGCGACGGAGCCGCCGACGGGGCATTCGAGGAAGGCGCCACCGCGATCGCGTACCAGCTTTTCGAGCCGCTTGTTGGTGCCGGGCGTGAGCGTGCTCATCTCGACGATCAGCTTGCCCTTCAGGTTGGCGGACAGCAGACCGTCCTTGCCCTCATAGACATCCTTTGCGGCCCTGTCGTCGATCAGGATCGAGATGACCATGTCGTTGCCATCGAAGAGCGCGGCCGGTGTGTTCACGTGTGCCGCGCCGGCATCGACGAGTGGCTTCGCCTTGCGTGCCGTCCGGTTCCACACGGTGAGCCGGTGTTTTTTCTCCATCAGGCGTTCGCCCATCGCGACGCCCATGCGTCCGGTCCCGCAGAGCCCGATCTTCATTGCTGTTCTCCCAAGGTGGCCTTCGGTTGTTATCCGACGGCGGCGCGATTATGACAACCGGAACTGCCGACCGACATGGAACATCAGACATGAGTCCGCACACGAACAAGGTACGCGCTTCCTTCGTCTTCACCCCGTGGGAGGGTCGCAGGATCATCGGCAAGGCCGTCGCCGCCATGCCAGTGGTTCAGAACGCCTACGCGAACGGGGACATGATCATCGCCCACGGCTCGACGAATGTGTTCGTTGCCGAGGAGGTGATGGGCGAGGTGCCCAACAAGCCCTTCTACCTGTCGGGGCAGGTCATCAACCACGTGCTGTGCCAGACCCAGCCCGAGGAAAAGCCGCCGATCATCCACCTCGTGAAGGGTGAGTTGACGCCGCCCGCACCGCGCATGGACGAGATGCTGCGCAACTTCGATTCCACCAGCGTCTTCATCAAGG
>JAYPUG010000240.1:0-4211 GCA_038133965.1 Rhodospirillaceae bacterium
GTCTCGACCGCTTCGAGTGTCTCCGACAACGTGCCAATCTGGTTCACCTTGATCAGGATCGAGTTGGCCGCGCCGCGCGCGATGCCGTCACGCAATCGGGCCGGATTGGTGACGAACAGGTCGTCGCCGACCAGCTGCACCCGGTCGCCCACCGCTTCCGTCAGCGCGCACCAGCCGTCCCAATCGTCCTCGGCCATGCCATCCTCGATGGAGACGATCGGATAGCGGGCACACAAATCGGCCAGGTAGTCGGCCATCCCGCCGCCATCCAGCGACTTGCCCTCGCCCGCCAGTTCGTACTTGCCGTCGGCGAAGAATTCGGTCGAGGCGGCATCGAGCGCCAGGACGACGTCGTCGCCCGGGTTGTAGCCCGCCGATTCGATAGATTTCATAATGAAACCAATAGCTTCATCGGCACTGTTGAGGCCCGGCGCGAATCCACCCTCGTCACCCACGTTCGTGCTGTGACCGGCGTCTGAGAGTTGCAACTTAAGTTTCTGAAATACCTCAGAACCGACGCGCACCGCATCGGCGATGTTCGCGGCCCCGACGGGCATAATCATGAATTCCTGGATATCGATGGGATTGTCGGCATGCGCGCCGCCATTGACGATGTTCATCATCGGCACGGGCAGCGTCTTCGCGTTCGCGCCCCCGACATAGCGGTAGAGCGGCAACCCCGCCTCCTCGGCCGCCGCCTTGGCGATGGCGAGGGACACGCCGAGGATCGCGTTCGCACCCAACCGGCCCTTGTTCTCGGTGCCGTCGAGGTCGCGCATCAGCCGGTCGAGATGTTCCTGCTCGTCGGCCTCCATGCCCGACAGGGCCTCGAAGATCTCCGTATTCACGGCCTCGACGGCGCCCAGCACCCCCTTGCCGCCATAGCGGCCCGCGTCGCCGTCGCGGCGCTCGACGGCCTCGTGGGCGCCCGTGGAGGCGCCGGAAGGCACAGCGGCGCGGCCGAAGGCGCCGCTTTCGAGCAGGACATCGACCTCGACGGTCGGGTTTCCGCGGCTGTCGAGGATCTCTCGGCCGACAATGTTCACGATGGCGCTCATCGTTGCGTACGCTCCGTTGTTCTTTTGCGGGTGTCCGGGTCGTTCAGGCGATCGAAACCGGCGTCGCCTTGGCGATACGGTCGATTTCGAGCAGGGTTTCGACGATTGCGGGCAGGTCCTTCAGCGCGATCATGTTCGGGCCGTCGCTGGGCGCGCTGTCGGGATCCTCATGGGTCTCGATGAATACGCCCGCCACGCCGACGGCCACGGCGGCACGCGCCAGGACCGGCGCAAACTCGCGCTGACCGCCGCTGGACGTGCCCTGCCCGCCGGGCTGCTGCACCGAATGGGTGGCATCGAAGATCACGGGGCAGCCGGTCTCGGCGGCCATGATCGGCAGTGCGCGCATGTCCGATATCAGCGTGTTGTAGCCGAAGCTCGCACCCCGCTCGCACACGAGAACGCTTTCGTTGCCGGCCTCGAAGGCCTTGCCCACCACGTTCTTCATGTCCCACGGCGCGAGGAACTGGCCCTTCTTGATGTGCAGCGCACGCCCGGTTTCGGCCGCCGCGACCACCAGGTCGGTCTGGCGGCACAGAAAAGCCGGAATCTGGAGCACGTCCGCCGCCTCGGCCACGGGCGCGCACTGGGCGGGGTCGTGGACGTCGGTGAGTACGGGAAGACCGGACGTTTCGCGGATTTCCGCAAAGATCGGCAGACTCTCGGCCAGCCCGAGGCCCCGCGCCGTCCTGATCGAGGTGCGGTTCGCCTTGTCGAAGCTGGTCTTGTAGATCAGCCCGATTCCCAGCTTTTCCGCCATTTCCCTGAGTGCCGCGCTCATTTCCAGGCCGTGGGCCCGCGATTCGAGCTGGCACGGCCCCGCAATCAGTGTCAGCGGCCGGTCGTTTGCGACCGTCAGGGGGCCGATCGCGACCTGTCGGGCGTCCGCCATGACGTCAGACCAGCCGCGACTGGTCGAGCGCCGCGGCGACGAAGGACTTGAACAGCGGGTGCGGGTCGAACGGCTTCGACTTGAGCTCGGGATGGAACTGGACGCCGATGAACCAGGGGTGATCGACGAGTTCGATGGTCTCGGGCAACAGCCCGTCCGGCGAGGTACCCGAAATCGCCATCCCCGCCTCCTCCAGCATGCTGCGGTAGTTGATGTTCACCTCGTAGCGGTGCCGGTGGCGCTCCGCGATCTCGTTCAGACCGTAGATTTCCGCGATGTGTGTGCGTTCCCGCAATGCCGCGGGATAGGCGCCGAGCCGCATCGTGCCGCCGAGGTTGTCGCCCGCCGCGCGCTGCTCGGTCGTATTGCCCTTCTGCCATTCGGTCATCAGCCCGACCACGGGGTCCGCGCACGGCCCGAACTCTGTCGAACCCGCACCGCTTAGTCCCGCCAGGTTGCGCGCCGCCTCGATCACGGCCATCTGCATGCCGAAGCAGATGCCGAAATAGGGCACGCGGTGCTCGCGCGCGAAGCGGACCGCCTCGATCTTCCCCTGCGAGCCGCGTTCGCCAAACCCGCCCGGGACGAGGATTCCGTGCACCCCGTTGAGGTGCTGGACCGTGTCTTCCTCCTCGAACATCTCCGAGGCGATCCAGTCGAGGTTGACCCGCGCATTGTTCGCAATACCGCCGTGGACCAGCGCTTCCGACAGGGATTTGTAGGCATCGGGAAGGTCGGTGTACTTGCCTACCACGGCGATCGTGACGTCGCCGTCGGGCCGGCGGACACGCTCGACGATGTGCTGCCAGGTCCCCAGATCGGGTTTCTTGCTGGCGTCGATGCGGAAATGGCTGAGGACCTGGGTGTCGAAGCCTTCCTCGTGATAGGCGATCGGCACCTGGTAGATCGTGTCGATATCGATGGCGGGAATCACCGCCTCGGGCCGGATGTTGCAGAACAGCGCAATCTTGTTCCGCTCTCCGTCCGGAATCGGCCGGTCACAGCGGCACAGGATCACGTGGGGACGGATACCGACGCGCTGCAGTTCCATGACAGAATGCTGGGTCGGCTTGGTCTTGAGTTCGCCCGATGCCGCCAGGTAGGGCACCAGTGTCAGGTGCACGAACATGGCCCGCTCGGACCCCAACTCGTTGCCCAATTGGCGGATCGCCTCGAGGAAAGGCAGGCTCTCGATGTCGCCCACCGTGCCGCCGATCTCGCAGATCACGAAATCCTCGCCGTGCAGATCGGCGGTCACGAACTTCTTGATTGCGTCGGTAACGTGCGGGATCACCTGGACGGTCCCGCCCAGATAGTCGCCGCGCCGTTCGCGCCCCAGCACCTCGGAATAGATGCGCCCCGTGGTCACATTGTCCGACTGGGTCGCCGCGACCCCGGTAAACCGCTCGTAATGGCCCAGATCCAGGTCGGTCTCCGCCCCGTCGTCAGTGACGTACACCTCGCCGTGCTCGAACGGGCTCATCGTGCCCGGATCGACGTTGAGATAGGGGTCGAGTTTCCGGACCCGGACCCGGTATCCGCGTGCCTGCAGAATCGCACCGAGCGCAGCGGACGCAAGACCCTTTCCGAGCGAGGAAACCACACCACCAGTGATGAAAATAAACCGCGTCGCCATCGTCACCTAGTACTCAATTGGCGAAGCCGCGCCAAAGCCGATTCATCCACACCCTGAAAGGCGTTTCGTTACCGGTATTTGGCAGAGAAAAAGGCGGCTCGTGGAGCCGCCTTTGTGTTTCGAGTCGCGTCGCCGCCATCTAGTCCGTCGTCGGCACGGTGGGCGACGAGGGCAATGCGGGCTCACCCGTTGCCGGGCCGCCGTGCGGGGCCGGCGCACCTGCGGGGCTTTCCTCGACGATCGTACCGCCGCTGCCGCCTGTTCCACCGGCCAGGATGGCCAACGACAGGCTGGTGACGATGAACAGGGCCGCCAGCACACCCGTCGTGCGGGTCAGCAGGTTCGCGGTCTGGCGATTGCCGAGAAGTCCGCCCATGCCGCCGCCGGCGCCGCCGCCACCGCCGCCGAGACCGCCGAGGCCGCCCTCGGAACGCTGCATCAGGACAACGCCCACAAGGGCGACGCCGATCAGCAGATGAATGACGAGTACGATGGTTTCCATGGCTCCAGCCGTCGTTGCCAGCCGTCTAGGTGTCCGGTCCGGGCGCGAACGCCCTGCGACCTGTGTTCGCGCGGCTATTTAGTCCCTTGCGCGCCGCAATTCCAGCCCCAAACGGGTCAAACC
>JAYPUG010000241.1:0-2418 GCA_038133965.1 Rhodospirillaceae bacterium
GTCTATTCGCGCAGCGTGCGCGTCGGCGGCGACAAGATGGACGAGGCGATCATCGGCTACATCCGCCGCAACCATAACCTGCTGGTCGGCGAATCCAGCGCCGAACGCATCAAGAAGGAAATCGGCTCGGCCTGCCCGCCCGAAGACGGCGAGGGCCGGACGATGGAGATCAAGGGCCGCGACCTGATGAACGGCGTGCCCAAGGAAATCATCATCACCGAGCGCCTGATCGCCGAGAGCCTGGCCGAACCGATCAGCGCGATCATCGACGCGGTCAAGGTCGCGCTCGAACACACCGCGCCCGAACTCGCGGCCGACATCGTGGACAAGGGCATCGTGCTCACGGGCGGCGGCGCCCTGCTGGGCAATCTGGATTATGTGCTGCGGCACGCGACGGGGCTGCCCGTCTCGATCGCGGACGATCCGCTGACATGCGTGGTGCGCGGTACGGGCCGTGCGCTCGAGGAATTCAAGAAGCTCAAGGACGTGCTGGTCAGCATGTACTGACCGCATGCCGGAGCGGCTCCGGTAACCCTGGTGGCAGGATAGTCAGGTGGCGAAGCGGAACGCGAATGTATCAGTGGCCGGATTGGCAGTGCCGATCCGCGTCTGGATGCAGCGCTTTGCGTTCCTGGGCCTGTTTGCGCTTGCCTTCGCACTGATGCTCCTGAGCAAGGCCGAAACGGGCGCGCTTGAGCGCGCGCGCACGGCCATCGTCGATGTCGCGGCGCCGGCGCTCGACGCGATGTCGCGTCCCGTCGAGGCGGGCGAACGGGTCGCCGCGTCGGTCGAGAACTTCTTCCTCGTCCATTCCGAGAACGCCCGGCTGCGCGAGGAGAACGCGCGACTGCTCGGCTGGGTCGCGGCTGCACGCCAGCTCGAGGTGGAGAACGCCACCCTTCGCGCACAGCTGGACTTCGTGCCCGAGGCCGCGCCGCGTGCCGTGACCGCGCGTGTCGTGGCCGACCCGGGCGGCGCCTATTTCCACAGCCTTCTGATCAATGCGGGCGCGCGCAACTTCGTGCGCCGCGGCCAGGCGGTCGTCGCGATGGGCGGAATCGTGGGGCGTGTCGCCGAGGTAGGCGAGCGGTCGGCGCGGGTGCTGCTGCTCACCGACCTCAACTCGCGCATCCCCGCGATTGTCGAGTCCACGGGCGACCGGGTGATCGTGTCCGGCAACAACACGCCCTGGCCGGCGATCACGTACCTGTCGTCGAATTCACCCGTTTCCCACGGCGACCGGGTCCTGACGTCTGGCCACGGCGGCGTGTTCCCGCCGGGGCTTGTGATCGGCACCGTGTCGGAAGCGACGGAGACGGCGGTGTCCATCCAGCCGGCGGTGGCCGTGAATCGCCTGCGCGAGGCCCGGGTGCTCGACTACGGCGTCATCGGAATCCTGCCGGCACCCGAGGACGTGCCCGCTGCGCCCCGGGCCGTGCCCGAGGACCTGAAGTGAACGCCGCGGCGTTCGCGTCGATCCGCGATAGCGCCCGCAGGACGGTGCCGGCGCTGACCACGATCTTCCTGGTCCTCCTGGCGCAGTTGCCGCTGCCGCTGGCCTTCTACGCCGACGTGGCGCCGGCCCTTCCGCTGATGGCGGTCTATTACTGGGTGGTTTTTCGCCCGGACCTGATGCCGCGAATCCTGGTGTTTGCAATCGGGCTTGTCCACGACGCGCTGACGGGCGCACCGTTCGGGCTGATGGCGCTCATCCTGCTGCTCGCCCACACCTTCGTCCTCAGCCAGCGCCGCTTCCTCGTCGGCAAGCCCTTCTGGATCTTCTGGTGCGGCTTCGCGATCGTTGTGCCGGTCGCTGCATTGCTGAACTGGATCCTGTCTTCCGCGCTCCGCGGCGCCCCGATGCCCGCCGACGTGCTTCTTGTCGGGGTGGCCCTGACCGTCGCGGCATTTCCCGTCGTCGCCTGGATGCTCCTGCGCAGTCAGCGCTGGCTCGTCGGTGCGCAGGAGGACGCGTGAAAAACCGCGACAACGACCGTCAGCGCCAGTTCACGCGCCGCACCGCGCTGCTGGCGGGTGGCCAGTTCGCGCTGCTCGCGGGGCTGGTGGGCCGCATGTACTACCTGCAGGTCGTCGAGGCGGACCGCTATCACATGCTGGCCGAGGAGAACCGCATCAACATGCGGCTCCTGCCGCCCTCGCGCGGCCGGATCATCGACCGGTTCGGGGTGCCGATCGCGATCAACCAGCAGAATTACCGTGTCCTGCTCAAGGCCGAGAATGCACCCGACGTCGAGGCGGTGCTGGACCGGCTTGCGATGATCATTCCGATATCCGCCGAGGAACGCGCCCAGGTGCTGAAGGAAGTGCGCCGGCGTAAGAAGTTCGTGCCCGTCACCGTGCGCGAATTCCTCGATTGGGAGGATGTCGCCCGGGTGGAGGTGAATACGCCCGACCTGC